>JAIBBV010000054.1 GCA_019694465.1 Oligoflexia bacterium | reverse complement strand
ACTCCCAGCAGTGCATTAAAGAGACTGGGAGCTTCGAACTCAGGCCAAGTGCTACCAGAGCGGCTAGCTTGCGATGCCAAGTCAGACTTGCCTCCAACTCTCAGGGCCCTAATGCCACTCCATAGCCTGAAGCCACAGGCGAAAAAGAACACCCCTTGGCTGATATGAAGGCCGCCAAGATCCCACTTTAATCCTGATACGAAATGCGAAACCATCATTCCTAGGACCCACCAGCGCAGCATGGCAACCGGCCAGTAGTAACGAGTACGGAATTCATTTGCGAGGTGCGTGGCGAAGTTCACTTAGAACCTCCCCTTCCGATAACCTAATTCCACGCCGATTCACATCGGAGATGAATCGGGTGAGATCTGCACGCGCAGTTACCCATATGGCGGAGGGGGACCAAGGCCGAATGAAAGGAACACCCCAATTGGGGTTACATAGAGATTCTGCCTCTTTCTAGAGGCATTCGCAACTTTGCGCCCAAATACGCTTTGTCTCGGAAAGTGCTAAGAAATTACTGCCGCAAATTGGCAAAATCTTCGGCAACCAATGGGCGCCGGTCACCGACGACCTGGAGCGCCATATCAAGATAATCGAGATTGGTTTGAATATTGTCGACCTCGGAATAGACATAAGCCAAGAAAAAATCGTTAATGCCAACCTTTCTGTCTTTCAACTCCTGCAGTAAACGTAGAACCAGTCCTGCCCTTTCATTATTCTCAGCTTCAAAAGTAAGCCACCATTTACGGGCACTACCTTCAAGTGCAGCAAAACCGATCTCTTGCTTAAGATGCTCAACTTCTTTCCAGCCAGACATAAAGAACCTCCTGATACAAAAACACGACAGCCTAAGTCTAAGTTACGCTGAGCGCATAGACCTAAAGCCCCTCCCTGTGGCGAACTCGCACTTAGCACTTTGAGCCAGCGACAAAAATGAGCCACACATTCTTAAGAAACTCACACTATAAGCAAAGAGGTAGAGATCATTTAGTTATGTTCTTTGAGCAAAACTTTCACTCATGAGCAGTATATCCTGGGGGCACCGACTAGGCTAATATTTGTGCGCACCAAACGACTTAATGCTAATACTCAGACTTAAGGTATAGCTAAGCACTACATTGCTTCAAAAACGATTGAGTTAGATTTTTCAAGTTGTTGTGGGCACTTTTATTAGCGGCCCGATGGCAAGTACACAGTCTAACACAGCATCCGAAAGGCGCTACGCGATCGTCGCTAGTATTATCCCTACTGTGGCTTCAAGCCTTTCGTGGATTTCATGCCATCAGTCTGTGCAGGCACTCGGCACGCTGACATATGCAGCAGTTACTTCTCTAGTCACAGCTATTATCTCCCTAAGCATTGGCTGGTCGAAGTCAAACATCCCCTCGATCGATCTGGTTCGCAAAAATTGGCGCACATTTCTTACTCTGCTTTTGACGCGTCATTTGGTTTGTGGCGTTGCTTTGTTCCACGCCCTCAACTTCACTAGCGCAAGCAAGATTATGTTTTTAACAAAAATGGAGCCGTACATAGTTTTGTTGTGGTCTTGGTTATTCCAGGGACAGACTATTAGCCGACGCAGCTTGGGGCTTCTAAGCCTACATATTGTGGGCGCGATATTGCTTTCCACCGGGGGAAGCTTACATCTGACTGTCGAGACCTATGGCGATTTAATTGTACTGCTAAGCTTGGTTGGACTTGCAGGGTCCTATCTGCCCGCCCAAAAGCTTGCGCGTGAGGCAGGTTCAATTGCTGCTGTAGCGGTTCCAAGCTTAATTGAAGGGATAGTTCTGCTTCCCATCGCTCTATTTGTGGCTCCTGAAAGCTTTTCGCTTACGCCTGTAAGCATGCGCGGCTGGTATTACCTTGTAATTTCAGTACTGCTATTTAATATCATCGCCCAACTACTGTGGTTTTACTCGCTCCGCCATTTTGAAGCCTGGCTTAGTTCGGCCCTGCGCTGTTTGGGGCCCGTATTGGCTGCCCCAATAGCCTGGCTGTTCTACGATCAGGGCTTAAACGCTCTTCAGGTAGTAGGAGCTAGCACAGTTATAGCAACATCATTTTTGATGTTGCGTGAGAAACGCGCACACTAGAGCGGAACTTACCCAAAAAGACTAGGCATTTCCCAATCTGCTTTATTTCCAATCAGATCGGAAGTTATCGAGAAGCCCTGAGAACAGCCTTCACCTTACAGAAACGATTTCCAGCTGCATCAAGTAACGCATCTGAGGCAAGCAACGGCGAGATTACTTCGTAGTCAGCGGCATGGCCATCCCGATGATTTCTAATAATAAGAGTTTTTGCCTCACCAACTTGACCGGGAATTTGCCGAGAAAAAACAAGCGGGTTAATTTCGAGCACAACAGCGCTTTGAGCTAAAAGCGCAACTGAGGGATCTAACAAGTCCACTCCCAAGGCCCTAAAAATGTCCGCCCCACTTCCGTAAAAGCCTGGCTCAAGTTTGACATAGCCATCCAAGGACAGCGGGTTAAGGGCATGGAAGGCACCAAAGCTATCAGTCTCGTCGTAATCTGTCCTTCCAAGGTGATCGGCGCACAACCAGCCAAGGTCTAGCGGATCAATCCATCCAAATTGGCGCGTGAATGCATACGATAAAGCATTCATAGCTCGGTAGAGCTTTGGCTCATCCGCTCCCTCTTTCATATCAGCGGCGTAAAGAATGCGTGCCAGGCGCCTGGTCGCGACGCTGGCTGGCAGCAGCTCCCACATTTGGTTTCCACTGCTAAAACTATCTAACACTTCCGCTACATCCGCTGCGCCAAGCACTGCTCGTGTGTCAAAAGTGCGGATTCCACCCTTTCGAAGCTTATCACCCTGTAAATGCAGCATGACTCGCTCAAACTGGTTGCGCGGGAAGGCAAGACTTTCTGCGGATGGGTCTAGACACTCAAAGCCTTTTTGAGGGAGTGCCTCCTTTAGCAATACTTGCAGTAAGCCAGATTGACTGTTGGCTTCAGGGCCCAAGGGCCTATCTATAGAAGTGCGGGAACCCATGTTAACAGCCAAGCGATCATCAATTAGCGCCACACCCTTCACGAGAAGGCAGCACAAAACGGCTCTTTTGCCCTGGACAACTAAGACTAAAACACATCAGTTCAGTCAGAAGCGTTCAGCTCTCTGGTACTTACGAACGCTAAACATGTGTGCCATAGCTATAAATATCCGGAACAGTTATTGAAGTTTTTTGAGGCCAAGCCTCATACAAAACGCGAATTTTGTTCATAAAGCTAGGGAAACTTTCTATAATTGTAGGCTATGACAAAGCGGATTTTGCCTGCCTATGGCTAACTTTGGCGGCCGAACTAGCGACTAGTTTGTCATACACCCTTAGATGAAGAGGCTAGCCCAAGGCTAGTGGGCGTTAAGGGTGGCATTCCAACAGCTTTGATGGAGATCTAAGCGTGGCGGACTTCCTGCGCATCAACGACCTGGGCGATGGATCATTAAGCGTCCAGGATATCGTTGAGGCTCTTAGCAGCGAGTCGGAGCTGTTTTTTTTCGCCTACTCTCCCCTACAAAAAAGCCTAATCGCCTGGACCAAAAACTCTGAACGCGTATTAGGAGTAAAGGATGTCAGCATTGCGCGCGATGGCAACTTGTTTTTGCGCCATGTCCATCCTGATGATCGCTTTCTACTTCTGACCGATCTTGAAACTGCCCTGAAGGGAGAATCACCCTACCGTGCTACCTACCGTTGGGTTCGGCCGGACAATAATGAGGTGCGCTGGCTACACTGCCGAGCCTCACTACAATCACGTTTCGAAAGCAAATTGTTTGAGGGTCTAATTATCGACCTATCGCATGAGTTCACAGGATCTGTGGGACGCATGGCTGGACCCGATTCGGTTGAGACTGTGCTAGCCGCTTTTCCGACTATAGTTTTCACCGTTGATAGTGATTTACGCCTGCTGCGCATTAACCGTCCGCGACAGGGAATGAATTTTAATTTCGGAGATCAACAGTTCCGACCTGAATTATTTAAGATTGGTCGGCCCTTACTCTCATGCTTCGATAACCCGGAGCAACGCGCACACTTAGAGTCTGTTGCGCTTGAACTTCTGGACGGCAAATCGCGCTATCATCGCACCCGTATCAGCGTAGAGAACTCCATTTATAGCATGGAAATTACGCCACTTAGCGATTCAGGTTCGATTTCCGGGCTACTGTTCGTTATCACTGACATTACTGAAATGGTGCGCCTTGAGCGACAGCTGTCTGAGCTTCAACGCACAGAGGGCCTACGTTTGCTTGCAGCTGGAGTAGCTCACAATTTCAATAACGCGCTTCAGAGTATCGTTGGACAAGCCGCTGCAATCCGCAGCCACCCTGACAACCACGATGTGGTAATATCCTCAAGCCAATCAATCATAGAAATCGTTGGCCAAGCCTCCCAACTAGCCCGACAGCTAGACTCCTTCGAGGGGTCATCCAAAGGCTCGCCCCAGCCCGTCGATCTAAACCTTTGCGTGATGGCTGCACTCAATAAGATTGATGACCTTTTTTCAGCTGGCGTCAAAATCGGGGTCGCTTTTGGCAATCCGCCTCCAGTTCTGGCGCAACAGGAACAACTTTCTGAGGCCTTGGAAGAAATTTTGCGCAACGCGCGCGAGTCAATGTCCAATGGCGGCAATTTATCGATCAAGACATACGTAACCACGCTAGGAGCTCTCGAAGTTGAAAATCTCCCTGCCGGTCGCTACGCCAAATTGAGCGTGCACGACTCTGGCTCCGGCATGAATGCCGAAACCCGTGAACGCTGCTTCGCTCCATTTTTCACCACCAAAGATCGTGACCCCGCAACGGGCGTAAGCCTAAAGGGTAAAGGGCTTGGGCTATCTCACGCTTTGGCCATCATTCGTAGCTTTGGCGGTGGAATAAGCATCGATAGTCAGCCCAATATTGGGACTAGCGTGGCTATTTACTTACCACTGGCAGAGGCGACTGAGGCTAACGCATCAGACAGTTTGGGGGCAGCGCAGCAGAGTCCGGACATCATGGTGGTTGATGACGACCTTATGGTGCTGCGCACCATGGAGTCCATGCTTAACGATCTTGGGTACTCTGTTGTCACCACTGACGATCCGCGGCAAGCGTTAGCTATCGCACGAACATCCGGAAGAGATCTGAAGGTAGCCCTAATCGATGCGATCATGCCTGGCATGGATGGCGCAAGCCTGACACGCCAACTTTTGCGAGGAAATAAGCAAATTGTGGCGATCGGGTTTAGCGGCGCGCCGGCCGAACAAACTAAACTACTAATTGAGGCTGGGGCCAAAGAAATTTTGCGGAAACCGGTTACGCCTCAAACCTTAGCTAATCTTATTTCACGCTATATTTCGCGCTCCAGCACTCAGCAACAGGTGGTCGGGTCCTAAGTTTATTTGCGTTCAACGCTAAGCTCTTCCCAAAAAAGAAACAGCCCCAACAAAACTAGGTTGGAGAGCAACAATAGCCCTGCTCCGTTATAACGCTGCCAGCCACCAAGCAGCAAACAAATGGGCCATGCGCTAAACGCAATCGAGAGTCCCAACCCAAAAGCAAGAAGGTAAGGCGAACGAGCATGCTCAAGCTTAGATAGTTTGTCCAACACAACAATCTGACAGATTGGGAGATATACAAAATAATGCGGCCAGGAAGTGCTAACTATAAAAGGCGTAGCAAGGGATATAAGGCAAAAAGATTCTAGCATGTCGCTGCGCGAGGTTTGTCGTGCCTTGGTAGCCGCGCAGCGATAACAAACTAAAGCCACAAAAACCCCCAATAGAGCAACGCAAAATTTAGGGCCAGGGCTCAAGAACATAGCGCCGCCGACGCGCCCCAGCACATGCACCAAATACTGCGAGTTAATATGCTCCGAGATCCAAGTCGACTGGGCCAGCGCAAGCCCATCCAAGGCTGCCGCGTACCACAGCATAACTGTCGCGGGCCCCAAAGCGACTATGGGCAACAGGACCAAAAACACTAGCACCAGCGCTAGCGCCAGCACCATCGCACGCCACGCTCGCCGAAAGGCAAATAGCGGAACGAACATGGCGCCATAATACTTAAGACTAATTAGCAGGGCCGTGCAGGCCGCCGCTAGCACCACCCGCCCCTGCTCCAAGCTAGTCACAACCGCAGCAGCTAGAAGAGCCAGCAAAATACTAACCTGCCCCCAGCGTAGACATGACAGAACAGGCATCGAAATCAGCACGACCAAAGCGCGCAACCATACAAGGCGCATGGACTGCCCCCCAAGGCTCAGGCAGAATCTAAAAAAAATCACGCCGATGATTAACTGCCCAAGCCCCCACACCAGAGCCGCCTGTTCATATGGCAGCCTAGCGAAGGGCACCACTAGCATAAGAAAGAATGGAGAGTAGAAGAAACCTTCTACTGGCCTAGCTCCAGACGCAAATGCCTGCGCGGCCGGATAGTAAACATTTCGAAAGTCCCCAAGTAGATAGTTGTATTGATCTAATTCAATTAGTAAGCGCTGGAGATAGGCGCCTTGGTCCATACTCCATACAACCCCAAATAACAGCAGCAAAAGCAGCGTTATCAAATTTGACACTCTACTCATCTGCGCTCCCAGACAACCAACGCTGATGATCCGAGCTAAGCTTAAGCAATCGCGCCTGCTGTGCGCGCTTTGGGCTGCGCTCGATTCCTATAGCATCCATGCCAAAAGCGTTCGCTGCGGCTAGCATACTGCCCTGACCACAGAATGGGTGCACCAATACTTTAGTTTGCACTCTTTCGGACAGGAATTTTGCGATCATTACGCAGGCATGCAGTCCCATTCCACGCGCCCATGTTTTTTCACCCAACTCGGGCAACACATCCGCCGTTGAGTGCTCAACTTCCAAGCGTAAGGATTTTGAGAAACATAGAATATGTGAGTATCCAGGCCGACCAAAGGTAGCCTGACCAGTCGGCGCACGGCAGGCTATTTTGTGCCAAAGTAGTGCAGCCCCTTCTGCCTGCGCCGCGCGTTGACATAAATAGGACTTGTCGACCCATTCTCCAGAAAATTTGATGTCAGTCTGAAAAAATATTGTCACTCCGTCCACTGATGTAGCACGCAGAGACAATCGTGCGGCATCCTCAAACCAACTCTTCCACTGTTCAAGGCTATAGGAGGGGAACTCGGAGATATCAGGTAGAGAAGCCAGTACGGAACTACCTGGGATAGGCGCTGTGGAACGCAACCACTCCAAAGCATCCACGCACAGCACTTGCCGCTGCGCTCCACAGTTAGTTAGCTCCTGCGATGAGTCTTGGTTTCCTGAGATATCGCTCACAATTACACCCGCCAATAATGTTATTGTAACCAGCACTATCCCATTTCTTCAAATAATTGGCGAACTTAGACACATTATGGTATGCAACATAAAGTCAGGGGTTTCCAATAACATACATGTGAGTTTCGAGCCCAACTGTGTGATATCATTACCGTGATATCCGGACCAATGACGGGGAATTGACGGTCGGCTCGTTAGCTCTTTTAGATGCCAGGTCAGGTTTTTACCATGCTAAGACTCGTTGAAGAGTTTCTCGTTGCTGCCATAGCTTGGTTCTATGGGCTCCCATACGTTTGGGGCCTACTTATATTTGGCGCCCCTGCCCTGCTCTTCATTATCTTGCAATTTATTCACAGAGGCCGCTCGATTGTCCCGGGCATACTAGGCCTTATCTTCTCTTTAGCCTGCTTCTTACACGTTTTTGACCATTTGCGCGTCCTAGCCTGGATGCACTATCTACAGACATTCTTTAACGTTCCGCATGCATCACGGGGTCCGATTCCGATACTTGAGCCAATCTTTTCGCTCCTAATCGCGCCTTATGAATACCGCGGAATTCTAGAAGAGACATTTGTAGTAGTCTTCCTTGTATACGCAGTAATGGTATTACGCCTGGGCTACAAGGGATACAAGATTACAGGGCGCGTACTGGGAGAGTTCTCAATTGGGCCTGACGGCAAGGCCCGTCGACCAGAACGATCATCCAACAACGAACTTGGCTCGGGCGACCTGGCCAACTCGGAACAAATCGCGCGCTGGACAAAGCCGACTGGCAAGTACGACACGATCCTAAATGTGACCGACTTGCGCGGGAGTGGTGGAACGCTATTTAAGTCGGCAAAACTCGTCATCCCGAGTGGAGAACGCAACCGTCACATTCTGAACATAGCCAAGACTGGTAGCGGTAAAACAACCAAGTTCATCTTGCCTGTACTCTACAGCGACTGCATGGATCCCGATCGCTCCACAATCGTGATCGATTCCAAGCCAGAAATGTGGCGCAAGCTTGCGGCCATGACGCGCAAGTACAATCCCGGCAAGAACATCCTGCTCTTTAATCCGCTTGATACAGCGCGCTCGCTGAGCTGGAATATTCTCTCCAAGATAGAAGATGACACGGACTGTAAGCTAATTGCGCAGACCATCATTATGGCCACCGATCAGCCACAAGCGAAGTCGGATAGCCCATTCTTCCGCAACAACGCTCTCGCAATCCTGAACGCAATCATGTCGGGTTTGCTACATGACCCAAAAGAGACTCTCTCCATGCCACGCATTCATGAGCTAGTGCAAGGCGGAATGAAACCGTTGTGTGCTTGGCTAGAGGCACACCCACACGCTCTAAGAAATACGCGCACATTTATCGAACTAGCGCGCTCAGGATCCCAAAACGCAGACACAATTATGTCTGAACTAAGTATGCGGCTTAGCGCTTGGGACTTGCCGGACATCCGTGCCACCACCGCGACAAGCGAGTTAGACATAGAGGACTTAATTTCAAAGCCAACCTTGTTTATCGTTGAGCTGCGCGAGTCCGAACTTGAAATGCTCCGCCCGATGGCGAACGTAATCGTGGTAGAGTTGCTACGCTTCCTCACAAAACGCGCTGAAACTTGCCCTGGCTCGTCGCTACCCCGCCCGGTCGGCTTGGTAATTGACGAGTTCGCTAGCGCCCTTGGCCGCTTGCCTGATATTCACGTTAAGCTGAACACATTGCGTTCACGTAACGTTAGTATCGTGGCGGCTATTCAGTCGGTGGCTCAAGTTAAAGCCAATTATGGCGACGATGCTGACTCTGTGCTGGCCGGTTTCAGTACCAAGATTTTGATGCCAGCGCTCGACCTACAAGATCAAGAATGGGCTTCCAAAGAGACTGGTCAGATGACCATTCGATTCAAGACTGCCACCCTTGGCATGAACAAGAAAATGATCGAGTTCTTCGGCAGCAAGAACGACAGCACTCAGGAACAGGTACAGCAGCGCGCTGTGCTTACTCCAGATGAAATTGGTCGACCGGCTGACAATATCTCAACCTTCTTCATGCCCAATACTCCAGTATTCCAGGGGCACCTCGTTCCCTACTACCAGATTCCAGAGATGAAGAAGAGACTGGCGGAGTTCGACTCTGAGGAGCTAGAGCTGCGCTTACGCGCAAAGCCGATTCACTTCGAAGAGAAGCTGCCAGAAGCGCCAGCGCCTGGCGCAGCAGCTGCTGGCGGGGCTGCGCCGATGGGTGCAATTGGAGCTCCGGGAGCTTTGCCAGCTGGCATAACCAATACCAAGGGCTGGACTGACCAACAGATTATCGACAAGCTCAATGAGACAAAGAAGAAGCTCGATTGGGACAATACTACAGGCAGCGCTCGCAAGTGGTGGGAAGCTTTTGAGAACGAGAATAAGCACAGAATCGCACTTGTGTTACGACTGGCAGAAGAACTTGCAAACCGCAAGGCCACAATAACAGAGTTCTTTCTAGCTTACGTCTATAGCAATACAGACAACATCCAAGCCAACTTGTGCTATCTAGACTACAGTCGCTTGAAGAAAGAAGAAGAGAAGAAGAAGCGCGAGGCAGCACAAAAGGCTAAAGAAGCGCAGGCTAATGCGGCTGGTAGTTCTATCGCAAGCGGAGCTCCCAACCCATTCGGGACAGCAGGGCCAGGAGTTTCAACAACTCCAGCCACTGCAGCTGCTACTAGCCCTGGCACAACTGGAACAGCGACGACAACTACAAGCTCCCCATTCAACAAGCAGGCAGCGGCATAGACTTAATTCAATAGAGACTCACCATCAGACGGGGAAACAGCTCTACTCTTCAAATAATAAGCCCTGTCACGGACGTAGCTCAAACACGGGCTACTAGGCTAAAGCTACGCTTGCCTGCACTTTAGTCCAAAATTAACCCAGGGAATTCAGGTAATTAGAGATCTGCGCAAATTTTAAGCCCCAAAACATTAACGTATTTTATTAGTTGCCGTTAAAAGGCTACAGGAGGCCAAGGTGGCTTCCCTATCACCTGCCTTGTCTCTCGCAAGCAGCGCAGGTGAGAACAGATGGAGTTGTTCTTGTCATGGCCTTGTCTCTGGTAAGCAACATAGCGTCGCTCAAAGCACAGACGCAACTTGACCGCACCAACAAGGCGCTCAGCAAGACATTTCAACGTCTCTCCTCTGGATTACGCATAAATTCTGCTTCCGACGATCCTGCCGGCTTGGCCGTGGCCGAGTCATTGAAAGCCGATGCGAAAATTGCGGCGGTCGCCGTGCGCAATGCAAATGACGGTATCTCCCTCACTTCGATTGCAGATTCAGCGCTTGGAGAAATCGGCGATATTTTGTCGCGCATGGCTGAACTCGCTCAACAAAGTTCAAACGGAGTGGTAACAAACACGCAGCGCTCGGCAATATCTTCCGAGTTCCTGGCGCTTGGTTCAGAAATTGAACGAATTGCTCGCACTACAACTTTTAACGACGTCAACCTGCTTTCAAATAGCAGTAGCGTAACAGTGCAGGTGGGACTACGCGGCTCAACCAGCAACGGTATAATCACAATTGGTTCAGTCTTGGCCACCTTGTCGAGCTTGGGGCTGGGCAACGCCGGTGGCGCGCTTACCTTTTCTGTAATCGATTTAACCAGCTCAGCCTCTGCCCTCGCTGCTACCAATGCAGTAAGTGCTATCAACACTGCAATCAATACAGTGACTTCGTTGCGTGGCATCGTTGGCGCAGCCGAAAGCCGCCTTAGCAGCGCGGTAAGCTATCTTTCGGTGATTCGTGAAAATTTGGTTGCAGCTGAGAGCAGAATTCGTGATGCCGACGTCGCCCAGGAAGTGGCCGACATGGTACGTTTGCAAGTATTGCAACAAGCGGGCACAGCTGTGCTAGCGCAAGCGAATCAACAGCCAGGGGTAGTGCTAGCACTTCTAAAGTAGCGCAACTCCCACTTACTCAGGCGTAGGCTGGCGACAAACTTCCACTTTACAAGCCGTTAGACATCCCACTGTTCGAGATATGCAGGCACTCGGGCCGACACACCAAGTGCGTCGCCTATAGTCTTGGCGAATATATTGGCTACTTCTGGCTCGCCATGCACTACCGCAATCTTGCTTGGTCTACCACGGCAGGATTTAGCCCAGCGCAACAGCTCGCACTTATCCGCATGCGCGCTTAATCCAGAGATTTCTTTTACCTTGGCGCGGATCGCATACTCTTGCCCGAATATCCGCAAAGTCTGCGCGCCTGACTTCAGCCAAGCACCACGACTACCTGGCGGTTGATAGCCGACAAAGAGCACTGTGTTACGTGGATCGCCGACTCTATTCCTAAGATGATGCAGAATGCGCCCGCCAGTTAACATGCCACTAGCAGAGATAACTACCATTGGCTGATCAATCTTGTTTAAGCGAATCGACTCATCCCTACTCTGCACAAACCCCAACTTGGGGAGGCTAAAAGGATGCTGCCCTCGCTTTAGAATACCTAAGGCCTCATCATCGTAGTCTGCAGGATTGCTTTGATATACCTGGGTTGCGTCAGCCGCCATGGGACTATCAATGATGATTGGTATATCCGGAATTCGATGCGCTTCTTTTAACTCGCGCAGATAGTATAGCAAGAGCTGCGTGCGCCCAACGGCAAAGCTAGGGATTAGCACCACCCCCCCGCGCTGAGCTGTCTCACTCACTATTTTCCCCAACTCATCACGTGGACTGGTCTCGTGCTGCTCGGTTGTACCGTAGGTCGACTCGATAAGCAGCAAGTCTCCACAGTCCAAAGGCTCAGGGTCTTTCAAAATCGGGACTGCGTAACGCCCGACATCTCCAGAAAAGCCTATGCAACGCCCACCAATTTCAAGACTAATCGAGCATGCTCCAATTATATGTCCCATGCGGCGCCAAGTGGCGAAAATTCCGGGGAAAAGCTCAATTCGCTCATGTACTGCCACACTTCGAAAATACCTAAGCACCGTTTCAGCATCTTCCACGGTATATAATGGCAGAGGCGGATGATGGCGTGACTTGCCGCGCTCACCGCGGTACTCAGCTTCCTCTTCTTGCAAATGAGCAGAATCAGGCAGCACCAATTTGGATAAATCTAAAGTTGGCTTAGTGCAATAAACTGGGCATCGCAATCCAAGTCGCGAAAAACGCGGCAACATTCCTGTATGATCTATATGCGCATGCGTGAGCAAGACCGCATCAACTTCAGCTAAGTCGCACGGTGGTGAGTCCCAGTTCTTTTCACGCCATGAACGCTCCCCTTGAAAAAGACCACAATCAATAAGTAGGCATTTTCCCGCGCCCCGCACCAAATACTTGGATCCGGTAACAGTGCCAGCTGCGCCCAAAAATTTTATAGAGACCATAAAGCCACCATATCAAACCGTCGAAGAAAATGCGTCACATGACTAGACTCCGCATACTAGCCCGTTAAGTATGCCTAAGGCATTCTTGTTGTGGGCTGCGAACCAGAAATTCTTGCCGCTGTCGGCAAATTCCATACAAAGCCAAGCAGGCCTAAAATAAACATAAAATGCAGAATTATCGGCGTAAAGCGCTTGCAAGTCTTCAGAGTCGCAAGCTTTTCACGCCTACCGCTATAGCCATAGCACTAGCAACTCTGGCCCACAAACACCAGGCATACAGTTTGCTTTATCCTCGAAGAGGCAGTGTTTTTCGCATACTAGGAAAATTTTGCCGGTCACACTATGGCTACAGTAAATTTCTCTGGTCTGGCTTCAGGTATCGACTTTGAGTCGCTTATTAAGGCGACCTCCGACGCCACTCGTGCACAGCGCGTTCTACCAAATCAGAAGAAAGTCCAAGACATAACAGACACTAACTCAGCCTTGTCCGAATTGAAGACAAAGCTGACAACGCTGCAAAGCAAAGCTAAGGCCTTCGCCACTATTAACGGTGGAGCACTAACAAAGCAGGCTACAACCTCAGATGAGACCATCATTACAGCTAGCGCTTCCAATGCTGCGCCTAATGGTCAGTACAGTGTCACTGTGACTCAGCTGGCCAAGGGCCACACCATGTCATTTAATGACCGTTTCGCAGCTAGCGACTCAGTGGTTGCCGCAACCATCGTAGACCCAGCTACAAACGCCGCTACACATACCCGCGAAATAGCAATAACGGCGGGCACAAACTCCACCTTCTATGTAGATATCAGCCCCACTACCAAGCTCTCAGACGTGGCAGACGCTATAAATTCAGCCAACAAAGGCGTGCTGGCCTCGATCGTTAACACCGGGCAAAGTCCTAATCCCTACGCGTTGGTACTAAAATCAACAGACACAGGGGCTACCAACGGACTTATCACAGTAACTACCGGCACAGATATCAACGCAGTATCCCTCTTTCAAAACAAAACACAGGACACTCCTCAAGATGCGAGCTTCACCATCACCGGCGTAAGCGGCGCAATAACTTCCGCTACCAATTCCGTATCTAGCGTGATCCCAGGTGTAACATTCAACCTACTTGCTAGCTCGGCCACTGCTGTAACTATAACTGTTTCCGACGACGTATCGGGCACAACTGCTAAAATCTCCGACTTTGTAAATACGTTCAACGACATCATTAAAATGATGGCCGAAAACAATAAGGTTGAACGCCAACAAAATGGAGAAAAAGTTACAAACATCTTCGGCCCGCTCTCAATAAGCCGCATCGATGAAAATGCGATTTCGGCGATTAAAGACCAAATGATCGCATCGCGCTATGAGAATGGCACGTATGTCAAGATTTTTGCCGATCTTGGGATCTACACCAATCGTGACGGTACTCTAGAATTCAAGACTGACAAGTTTACCGAGAACTTAGCCAAGGATCCAACCGGTGCTGGCCAAGTGCTAAAGACGTTTGCCGACAACGTGGCACTGACCGGCGGAACTATCGACCAATATGTAGCTTTCAATAAAATTATTGACTCGGCCATCACCAACAATAAGGACCAAATAACCGACATAAATGATCGCATCGCCGAGGCTGAAGCTCAGATTTCCAAGACCGAAACCGCTATGCGCGCGCGGTTCTCACGCTTGGAGGCACTCACCGCCAAGATGCAGCAGCAAGGCGCCGCCGCTGCCAATGCTTTAGCCGGCCTATCTCGCTAAAATCACTAGCTAAATAAATTTAGCGATAAAGCCTTAAGCTCGTTTGCCGATATTCCTAAGTACAAGGAAGTGCGGCCATGACGAGCCTTATAAATTTTAGCGGAATAGCGTCGGGGATAGATTCAAGCGCGCTTATCAAGGCGATCCTTGATCAAGAAAAGTCTGTCCGCATTACCCCTCTACAAACTAAAGTTCAATCGTTCACAGACACCAACAGCGCTTTTAGCAAACTAAAAGAACTACTCAACAAGCTTAACACTAGCGCCCAAAAATTTCGCGCCGTCAACGGCAGCGTACTGGCAAAGAGCGGTACATCTAGCGACGAAACTATTCTGACCGCCTCTGCAAATGGTAGCGCGACAAATGGGACCTACTCCATTAACGTTACTCAACTTGCGAAAAACGCAACTTTTTCTTTTAACGATCGCTTTTCCGCCTCTGATGCTGTCATTAACAGCTCAATTAATAACGGCGCATCAGCGGCAAGTAGAACCGTATCGGTCCAAGTTGGCACAGGCTCGAATCAGGAGACAGTTAATCTGGAGCTAACATCGAGCAGCACCCTGACGGACTTCGTAAATCAATTCAATGCTAGCAGCACTAAGGCCACAGCCTCGGTTGTAAACGTTGGCACTAGCGGAAGTCCTTCTTACGCGATTTCCATAATTGGCAATGAACAGGGCATAGACAACGGTCAAATCGCAGTCAGCGTTGGAAGTGAGATTCAAACAGCTGGCAGCGGTGCCTTTACCGGTTCAACTGTTTCTCAAGCTACAAATGCTACTTTCACTATCTCAGGAGTGTCGGGCACTATTACCAAGTCTTCAAATGCAATCAGCGACGTAATCCCCGGCCTAACGCTCAATTTTCAGTCAACCGGCACTGCTACGGTAAGCGTTGCAGATAATGTAAGCGGCACCAGCAACGCTATTCAGGATTTTGTATCTGCCTACAACGAGGTTATTAAATTCGTAAAAGAACAGGATCTAGTTGAACGCCAAGAGGATGGCAAAAAGGTCACCAATATTTTCGGCCCCCTGGCCGGAACATCGCTTGATGAAAATGTCGTATCTTCACTACGACAGGCACTGGTAGGAGCTAGCACAAGTGGACAAACAGTAAACACCCTAGCAGACCTAGGGATTACGACAGAACGCGATGGCACACTGAAATTTGATAGCAGTGTTCTACAGGACGCGATTTCCGATGATCCAGAAGCTTTGCGTACAATCACTCAGAACCTTGGCGAGAGTCTGGGAGCCGTTGATGGAACTATCGCACAATACACAAGATTTAATGGCCTTATCGATGTAGCTTCAAAGTCGAATTCAGACGCGATCACAGATCTAAACGACAGAATTGCCACAGTTCAAGACAGTCTAAATAAGCGCGAGCAGTCCTTGGTGTCTCAGTTTGCGCGCCTGGAGAGCCTAATTGGGCAGCTAAACTCACAGCAAAATTCGCTTTCGCAGGTATTGCCGCGCTAATAGCGGCACATGCGACGATAAGCCTGCCTACTAGGAAAGGCTTCAGCGTTGTAGGTGGGGCAGGCGCTTACTATTTGAGAATTATACGCTCACGCTCAGCCATGTGAGTTAAGCCTGGCTGCACTGCAGGTGTAAAAGCATCCAAAGCAGTAGTGACCGATCCAACAAACACACTGCTCACTATTTTCAAGATATCGCGTCGCTCATCGGCAGTAACGTAAATTCTAGCATCGCGCAACTTTGTGTGCGGGGTATTATTTTCGGCAAGTGTTACGCGTGGCACGATAACCCACACCTTGCGCTCTTCTCCGTTCACTCTCATTGTTTCTTCGTGGTCAGCAGTCAATGAGATTAGGTAGCGCGTCTTCCCGTTATAGGCATCGAAAACATTTGTTTGGCCTACTTTCCAGTCTAGACTACGCGCGATAAAAGCAGCCGAGAAAGGCTCAAGCGTGAAGTTGTCTGTGCTCAGTACATTAACTGAAGCACCGCTTCCATTTTTGGAACGGACAGAGCGAATATCTCCGTTATCCAAAAACTCAATTTGGATATTCTTCTTAGTTGAATTCTCTTGCTGGTCGATAATGGTCTTAATCGGCAACAAATCAACCGCAGAGAGCAAGCCCTCGGCGCGATAGCGCAACTTGTAAAACAAGTCTATGCCACTATAAGTGCGAGCCGTGGCAACAACACGATAACGCATCCCTTCTTGGTTCACGGATATAGAAACGTCCGCTGCGGGAATTCCCTGCCAGCTAACAACGTAGTCATAAGTCCCAAGATTTGGATGGAAACGCGAAAAGTCTACGTGAAAGACTGGGGTAGTAATATGCTCGGTCTGCGCAGAGACTGTACTATCGCTTTCAGTAGTGTCACCGTCTTCAGCCCATACCGAACAGGCCATAGCGAACGATACTGCGGCAATAGCTAACAAACGTACAAGCATACAATCTCAAAACATTAAATTCCCTGAGCTGCTCTAACGTTTTAGCTCACGGAAGCGGCTCTAGCCAGCCAGGATCTCGGACTTGTTTTATTGGGTAAAACAACTCACCTCAATAATCCTCTAATCTACCGCCGCAACTTCTAACTCTAAACACAAACTATGTCAACAATGCCCATAGATTACAGATAGTTATACCGTTGGACTATCAGTTCACGGGACATCCTAACAAATATGCAAACAACAGGCGCTTTCTATGACCACTCACGAGGTTGACTCGCGCCTAGCAAATCGGGGGTGACAACAACTAAGCATTCAGAAAATCTAGAAACGCGATTAGCGATTGACCACCCGGAGCGCTAAAAATGCACCGCTACAAACAGCAGCCATCTATTAAATCGTTACCACCCTTGAACGGTTACCTCTACGAGGCCCTTAATTCGGCACCGTAAGAGGACTTTAGCCGCTCAACGACAGAATTAGCCACCTTAGCAGATTGCTCCGAGTTAATTGTCCCCTTTTGATCGCTTAGGGTAAGGCGCAGAGATATTGATTTCTTGCCTGCTGGCACCTGCTCGCCGCGATACTCATCCAAAAAAGCAGCACCCACCACTAAAGGATCGCAGCCAATCAAGGAGCGTGCGATATCAGCCCAACGCACCTTTTCGTCAAATATCAAGGAAAGCTCAAAGTCCACCATTGGATACTGAGGAAGAGCCTTGTAGTTACTTATCTGTGCAGGCAAGCTTGCCAATGTATCGATACTTAGCTCAGCTAAGGCTACAGCTACATCTGCTATCCCTGCTTTTTGGGCTGCTGGCAAAGACAGCAAGCCTAAAGCTCCAACCGACTTTCCGGAGCAGCAAACTTCCAGTGCTGAGCCCTTGGCGGCCCAGGCCGGAGGTGCCACATCTAAAGCACGAAACTCTGCGGCGGAACGCTTAACCCCAGGCAGCAGTCCTTCAACTACTCCCTTGGCGCGCAAGTATGTATCGCGATCAGATTCGCCAACAATAGCCAACGCTACAAGACGTGGTTGCGCTGGCAATTTTTCAGACTTTCCACAAACTGGATATACAGCACTAGGATCGAACACTCGCGATACTTGGAACACGCCAAACGACTTAAAGTAGCGTGCATTTCGCTCGGCAGCGAAGAGCATGCCTGGTATTAGCGAAGGCTGCAGCGCTCGCGCAGCGTGGGACGGTGGTGATTGCAACTGCACGCACTTCTCCGGATCGATCCCTGCAGCCTGTAAAAAGTTTTCCTCAATCCAGGGATAAGTGAGGACTTCATTTAAGCCCTCGCGAGCAGACAAATGCTCACGTGTTTGCTGTACAATTGCAAATTGCGGTTGAATAACAGCCTGCGTTAGCTGAACTGGAGGAGGGACAAACTGCAGGTTGTCATAACCAATTAGACGCGCCACTTCCTCTACAATATCTTCAGCGATTGAAACGTCGCCGGTAGCGCGCCAAGTCGGGACTACCAAATGAAATCCCTTGCCAGCTCGACTAACTTGGAAGCCCAAGGACTCGAGGCGCCGTTGCACATCCGCCTCGGTTAACTTTTGTCCAATGCGCGACTCAATAAATTCAAGCTCAACCTCAACGGTTAAAGCTTTAGGAGGATTTGGGAAGCAGTCACAGCAAGACAGCACCTTAGTGCCCGCATCTGACTCTTTCAACAACTTCAAAAACAAATCTACGGCCAAGCGCGCCCGCGCCGCGTCGATACCCTTTTCAAAGCGCATCGAGGACTCGCTGCGTAAGCCCAGCCTTGTTGCGCTGCGGCGAATACCAATCGGCTCAAAGCTGGCCGACTCGAACACAATCCGCCTAGTAGTAGCAGCAACCCCAGAGACCTCGCCCCCCATCACTCCGGCCAAAGCTACCGGCGCTTTGCCATCTGCAATGATCAGGTCTTGGTCAAGCAGATCATATTTCTTGCCATCTAAAAGCTGTAAATATTCGCCACGCTTGGCACGCCGAACAACAATTTGCTTGCCAGCAACACGCTCATAATCGAAAACATGCACGGGCTGTCCGAGCGCAAACATGACATAGTTGGTAAGATCTACTAGCAAATTGATTGAGCGCTGACCCATTAGATGCAGTCTCCGACGCATCCAGAATGGAGTTTCGCGCACGCTACAACCATCAATGACAGTGCCTATATAGCGAGAACAACGCTGCGGGTCTTCAATCGCCACCCGCAAAAGATCTACATTTTCTGCAACAAGTTGCTGACTTGGAAGTGGACGTAAAGTGCAGCCATAAATCGCCGCCAACTCACGCGCCATTCCGTAGTGCCCCCAAAGATCGGGCCGATTAGTTAGACTCTTATTATCAATGTGCAAGATTACATCGTCTAACCCCAGTGCCTCGGCTAGCGGCATGCCAGGCGCCAATTCCATTCCCATTTTAGTCAGTGGTGTTAGATCGATTATCTCGGACTCAGCAGTGGCCGGGAATAGGTCGGCTAGTCCAACTTCATTCGAGGCGCAGATCATGCCAAAGCTTTCAACCCCACGAATCTTTGTAATTTCAAGTTTTACCGGCTCGCCCTCGCCATGCCAACGCACAAGAGCACCAGGCAAACCAAGCGCTACGAACATACCAGGAGTTAGATTGCTACCGCCGCAAACAACAGTACGTGCATCGCCCGGGGCAATCAGGGTCTTGGCGATTCGCAAGCGATCGGCCTTGGGGTGCGGCGAGATCTCGAGCACCTGCCCCACCACCATGCCAGCAAACTCTTCCTTAAGCTGATGCACGGCTTCAACCTCAACCGTGCTCATTGTGATATCGTAGGCTAACTTTTGTGGTGTAATCTGCGACGGAAGATCGACGTATTCCTTGAGCCACTGCAGAGAAAGTTTCATATACAAGTCATCCTAAAATTGGGGGGTAGCTAGCTTTTGTATTAGGCGAACTGCCGTAAAAAGCGTAAATCGGTCGAATGCAAGAGGCGAATATCGTCAATGCCATAGCGCATCATCACCAAGCGATCCAAACCAATATTTATGTAAAAGCCCTGCCAAATGGCTGGGTCCAAGCCACCGGCGCGAAAAACATTGGGATGCGGCGGGCCGCCAGGCATCATTTCTAGCCAACCGACACGCTTGCAAACGCTGCAACCCTTGCCGTCGCAAACTAGGCACTGCATATCGATTTCAAAGCCTGGCTCTACGAACGGGAAGAATCCCGCACGCATGCGGGTCTTAACTTTGCGTCCGAAAATTGTCTCCAGAATTGTATCAACCAACAAGCGCCCTGAGCTAAATGGCACCTGGCGGTCGACAATCAAGGCCTCATACTGAAAGAATGCTCGCTCATGGCCAGCATCCGTAGATTCGTTACGCGCCACACGCCCAGGGTAGACAAAACGAAACGGTGGCTTATGTGTTTGCATGTAGCGCACACTCGCGCCAGTTAGATGCGGGCGCAGAGAAAGGCGCTCGGCTCCCTTTTTATCCTCGCATCCACGCAACCAAAAAGTATCCATACTTTCGCGTGCGGGGTGATCAGCCGGGAAGTTCAAGCTATCAAAACAATAGGCCTCACTCGAAATCTCTGGACCTTCGTATATTTCAAAACCGAGAGAAGCAAACGACTCATTCAAATCGTTCATCATGCGCAGCGTGGGGTGCTGACTTCCCTTACAGGCGGAAGATCCAGGCAAGGTGACATCGAAGTCGACTCCCTGCTCAGCCTTAAGCGCTAAAAGCGCAGATTTCTGTTGGGCCAGGGCAGCCCCCAGCTCTTCCTTGAGGGCGTTGACACCCTGTCCGAAAGCTTTCTTGTCTTGGGGGGCGACATCCTTAATGGCCTTAAGCAAAAGAGTAAGTGACCCTTTACGACCAAATAACGATGTCTCAAGTGTCCGCAGCGCATCAAGCGAGCGGCATTGGGCAATTGCAGCGCGTGCCTCATCACCAAGGTGTTTCACTTTGTCGAGCATCTGAAATCCTCCGACCTAACTTCCCCTCTCCCAAAACAGGTGGCCAGAAAAGGGCAATTTTGAATGCTTACAGTAATATAGGCCTGACTAAAAGGCCACTACCTCCTATCAGCAGGCCTTGAGATCCTGGCGAGAGGAGCCCAAAATGGGACCATGTCAGTGGAGGCGGAGAGAAAGCATTATGGCGAGTTGCATGGCGACTCCCCCGCCCTATATGCAATTTTACAGTACGCCTTCCCACAGCAGCTTGACCTACTAGCACTTGCCTATCATGTGGCCTGGCATAATGGGGGCCAATCAGAAGCCCCTATAGTTCGAGCTGAGGGGGTATCGTTTAACCCGCGCCCAGCCAGAATTGTAAGCCTGCTACTGAGCGATGGCTACGAAAAGTCGCCCTTAACCCTATGCGCTGCATTTTTGAGCTACGCAAGCTGCCCATCCAAAGCTGCCATTCCCAGTCACCTAGAATCAGCCTGGGAGCTGGCGCAAATGGCACTGATCAACAACTCATCCCCGCCGCTAACTGAGGCTGGCTGTCGTATTAAGCTATGCCGAGAAATAGACAGCCTGCGACACTTGCATATGACAAATCTGGGCGAGCATCAGCGCCTAGCTGTGGCACAGGCTAGTGCAGCTATTGCAGAAGAAATAATAAAGGGGGCAAATGCCCAACGGCTTGCCAGCATTTATCGGCAAATACTCGCTCGCCGACTGCCCTAAAGGCGCCAATTTAGCCCGTTTGCAATTTTTGACAGCGTCTTACAGAAAGTATATTTTTAGTCCTCGTCGTTCATGCCCGAATGGCGGAACTGGTAGACGCGCCGGATTCAAAATCCGGTTTTCGCAAGAGAGTGGGGGTTCAAGTCCCTCTTCGGGCATTCCTTCGGACATCGTCAACATCACAGCGACTTCCAGCGCTAGTGCGGCACAAAGGGCAGCCCAGAAAACCAGGAGAACCAATGCGTACTAATTTTCTAATCCTGCTTGTGATAAGTGCCTGCGTTACTCTAACAGCATGCGGTAGTAACAGCCCTACCCCACCCAAGCCAACAGAACCTAATACAACCCCCGAACTGCGCTCGCTTGAGTTATTCCTAAGTCGCGCTCATCTAACTGGCACCGACTTTGAGCAATACAAATTTGACTCAGGTACACTTTTTAGTGAATGCGGCAGCATAAAACGTGGCCGGTTTATGCCTGAGGACCACTCGCTCACAGAGCTTAAGGAAAACTTAGCTTCTGAGCTGGCTGCTTTGGTTCAGCCATTAGCTGTCGAAAAGAATGCAGCAAAGGATTTGGCACAATCAGGCGATAACTCTTGGCTGGCTGACCCAGGGCAGTTCCAGCTTAAAGTGGTTACCAGCCAGGGAGAATCGCAATGGAAAACCTCCTTGGACAGCATCAGCAGCCCTACTAGCGCGCTTGAGCACAAGCTACAAAAACTTGCCACGGCCTTAAGAAGCGCCGCTAGCGATCCACATTGCGGCAATAAATCCTTCTACGGCGTGCGCTAGAGCACTTCCCAAAATTTATTGCAGCAAGCAACGTTGCTGCGGCCCATATCCATATAGCGGGGCGTCGTAAGACGCGAGCAACAGTATTCGCCTATTTTCCCGGATTGCCCATACAAGTCATTTCAAAAATGGGCGCCCAAAGTGCCCATGCCGCGCCTCGCTACAAACGCCGAAGGCGTTTATAGCGCCATCTTTGGCACGACTAGAAGCTATTTTTAAAATCGCTTCTAGTCTTGGCGTAAATAAAAATGTCTCGCGGCGTGCTGCCTAAATTCGGGTGCACTGCATATTTTCTAAGAATTCCTTCCCTGATAAAACCTGCCTTCTCAAGCACGCGCGCAGATGCGATGTTTTCAATATCCACTACCGCCGATACCCTATGAATTTCAGCTCGCTGCATTAGAACATGCGCAAGAGCACAAACGACCTGAGTTCCATAGCCCTGGCCCCAGAATCGGCGCGCCAAGTTGTACCCTATGCCCCAATGAAAATTCATGCCCGGTCGATGCGGACCTGCTGAGCAACAGCCAATGAATTGCTGCGAGCTGGTGACCCGAATTGAATAAACAAAATCTTGGGCCTGCTCCGGATTTTCCCACCATCCAATCGCACTTCTAACAAAGGAGACTGTATCCTCAATGTTCTTCGCAAGTGGCCAGGACATGTAACGGGCGACCTGCGGGTCTTGCGCATACTCCTTAAACATCAAGGCAGCATCGCTCAACTGAATTGGCTGCAACTGCAGCGACTCAGTTCCAATTAGTTCCGGCGGCTTCATGAGAAAGTTACCCTCAAACACAAAAGTGAGTCCACCCTATTAACAATCCAGACTTCCGACTACTTTCGCAAAGCCGCTAGTTCTAAGTTCCTAACAGATGAGAAAACAACAACTCCGCACCCAAGTGACTAACTTGGATTCACACATGAATATGCTCGTCAAACACTTAACTAGCTACTATTGCCTCAAGGCATTCAATCCCAAGTTTTTGCCGTGCCCCCCCGCCAAATGACCCGTTCTCATGCGCCCAAGGGATAAGTGAATCTCGAATGAATCCCAGTTGCGCCGGAGTAAAGGCTACGCGTCCGTCACTCATCCCAACCCGTTCAAGAAGAGCGACTATCTGGGCTCCCTCTAAAGAAGCCGGAGCCCCCAGAGCAGCTTCATGCAGGGCACACTTGGTTGTATGAATCAAAAATACTGCCTGATCTCTTGTTGGATTTGTCATTTGTTCCTCGCCTCTATATGAAAGACTGCCTGCAGCGACTAGCAAAGCTGAACTATTACAAAGTATCTGTTTAGTCCAGCCGAACGTTATGTTCTCGAAATTCAAGCTTTAGGTCCATTCCCAAGATAAAAAATACATATCCTGGCGACATAGCCAGAGCCTGCCAATGCTGGTTGCTGGAAGCGGTTCCATAAATGCTGAGGACAAAGCCCGCTTCATGTTGCGAACCCGATTTTCGGGTCTGGCAATCCAGCCCCCAAGTCCTATTTTTTTGTTTGGACCAGTTGATCGACTTTCTGCCAGTCAGTGATTTCATGAATCACTGGCCATAATCTATGGCCAGTAAGCGCCCAACCAACGTCTGCCAGTACACCTCCGAACCAAAACCCCAAAAGAACGAAGGACATCGGCTGTAGCTGGCTATGCCAAAAGGCTAAAGCGGCGGCTCCACTTGTAAGTGCTAGGAGTATCCAGCGTGGCGCGCGACTTAACAACTTACGAAGCAGCCGAACATCAACTCCGCGTTGCCGCGAAACAGAGTCAATAAATTTTTGTTGGATTCTAGTTAACTTCATCGATGACATGCCTCCCCAAATCTTTCAATACTCATTCACCGCGCTTCTCAAGTGGGCCTATTATGGCGACCCATTCATTTAGACTCTTAGATTAATTTGGAGAACAGCTCTTATTTCGTTCCCGACTTGCCGGCGTTGTTCCTCTGTCGGAAGCCAGGGAAGCCTCATACATGAGTCTTGGGCCGCTACACTAGCGAGGCTGAGCCAGTAAACGCATGCCAAAAATAAAAGGCTGCCGGTCAGCTTCATACGCCCAATTAGGCCCGCTACACTCCATGCTGACTTAGCTCTGAAAATTGTTCCGGCATGGGAATAGATCCAGCAGCCTATTCCTTATCACGCAAATAAACGTAAAGATCCGAGATAGATGCCCCCGGATCTAGATTACGTAAACCGTATGTATTCGCAGAGGCTGCATCTTCCGCGAATTGATAATAGTAAAAGCGCTGAATGTTATCGACCCTTTCGCTAAGAAAGGGCCAGACTTCTTCAACGTACCCAAGTTGCTCTGTCACGCCCTGAGCACCGGATTCGGTGACCCAAATCGGCAAGCCTAAGCCATTCAAATAATCAGCTACCCCCCCGTTACGCACTAAGTTCTCATACTGTTTGCCATAATAGTGAACCCCGTACACGTCAGCGTAGGATCTAAGGCCTGCATCACGCATGGCTCGATTGTAATCAAGCGACTCGGGATAATTTTGATTAATAGCTGTCGTGGCCGCGCTAACAACAAGCTTGCCAGGAGCAAATTCTCGCGACAATGCGTACGAGCGCTGCAGAACCTCCACATAGTTAGCAGCATTCGTAGCGATATCTAGGGTTATG
>JAIBBV010000005.1 GCA_019694465.1 Oligoflexia bacterium | reverse complement strand
TCTGCAAATTGGTCGCCTAACAACGATAAAATCGTATTTGTGTCGAACCGAGGTGGCGGGCCACAAGTTTATATTATGGATGCTGATGGCAACAACGCCCAGCGTATTAGCTTTGTATCGTCTAATTATTGTACATCGCCAGCCTGGTCCCCTAAGGGAGATAAGATAGCTTTTGTTTGCCGTGCTGACGGTGGTTTTAACATTTTTACGGTAAATCCAGACGGGAGCGAGGCTCAGCAGTTAACATCGACCGGTAGCAATGAGGACCCAGACTGGTCTCCAGATGGCCGTTATATCGTGTTTTCTAGCACTTTTGGGCGTGGTGTCTTTAATCTAGCCCTTATGCGGGCTGATGGGAGCAATGTGCGCCGATTAACCAATAGTAGGGGTGGGGACTTTGAGCCGACATGGGGGCCGGTCCCTCAATAGGGGCTGATTTAGACTTTTTGTCCCATTTCCCGCTATTCCCCAATTGCGAGAAAGGGTTACATTGAATAGAGTGAGGCTGCGCAAAGAGCCGTAGGCTTGAGGTGCAAGATTTTTGTTAGGAGGAATAGTCTGATATGCGTATCGTTAAATTACTAGTTGCCGCGCTTGTGATCGTAAGTTTCAGCACAGGCTGCGCTTGCCGTACCAAGAAGGTCGGTCCTGAGGGCAATATTCCGTTTGCTAGCGATGGTGGTCCACTCGCTGATGTACACTTCGGTTTTGACCGCTATGATATTACGCCAGAATCACACGCGGTGCTCGAGAAGAACGCCGAGTGGTTGAAGGCTAATGCAGACGCAACAGCTCAGGTTGAAGGACACTGCGATGAGCGTGGAACCAACGAGTATAACCAAGCTCTTGGTGCCCGTCGTGCACAGGCTGCCTACAATGTGCTTAAGACTCTCGGCATCGATGCTAAGCGCCTTAGCACAGTGAGCTATGGTGAGGAGCTACCACTTGATCCTCGTCATAACGAAGAAGCTTGGGCGAAGAATCGTCGGGCGCACTTCAAGGTGCAGTAGACAAAAGTGCTATAAGCTAATGGTCGCTGCGGTGGCCATTAGCTGAGCTACTAAAGCCGAAGCCCGAGCGTATCGGTTGCTTCGGCTTTATTATTTTTAGTTTAGTAGTATGCAATTAAATATACGACTAGTCACATTTGCCCTAGCAGCTTTGCTCCTTAGCGCTTGTACTCCTCCGGTATCAAAGGTGGAGATGGGAAGGGTGCAGAACGACATAGGTGATGTGAGATCAAATCAAGCTGGAATCTCAACGCAAGTGTCGCGGCTTGACGCTGATTTGAGGCAGCTCGCTGGTAGGGTAGATGAAATCGAACACGCCCTCACTCGAAATACTTCTCAGTCTGAGATTAGCGCCTTGCGTGAGGAAATTTTGCGTATGCAACGCAGATTGCCCCCTCCTTCGATCGTCCCAATAGCAGCGCTAGAGGAGGACGAGGAGGCTGCGCTTAGATTTCCGGAGGAGACAGCCCAGCCGTTGGCGGAAGCGCTCTCCGCTATAAGAATTGGCGAGTTTTCCAAGGCGGCCGAGCAGCTTGAGTATGCCAGGCAATCCCAGCCATCTTCCACCGCGTCAGCGCTGATCACGTTTTGGTCCGCGATACTATTCGAGGGCCTGGCAGACTTTCGTAGTGCTCTAAACGCCTACTATGATTTTACTCAGCGCTTTCCCAAGCATTCGCGTGCTGCGCTTGTATTGCTAAGGCAAAGCTCCGTCCTGGTGCGGCTTGGAGATCAGAAGACTGCCGGATTGGTCCTCAAAAAGTTGATTTCTGAGTTCCCCAAGTCAGCAGAGGCCGATCGCGCCAAAGAGAAGTTGAAGGGACTAGCTGCATGAGCATGATTGTGCGGCGGTTTTCTGCGCGTCCCGTCCATAACACGACGGGAGCAGTGGTGACGGTCGGGAACTTTGATGGTGTTCACAAGGGCCATCAAATTCTCCTTGACCGACTGGTGTCGCAGAAGCGCGACCGTGGGCTGCGAGCGGTGGTTGTAACTTTTTATCCCCACCCTGGATTGGTGTTGGGAAAGTTCCCTAAGCTTGAGTTGCTTACAACCTTGAGGCAAAAGGCGGCCCTGCTGGAGCAACGCGGGGTTGACGAGCTGCTCCTGATTCACTTCGATCAAAAATTAGCTGGATTGTCAGCTGGTGAATTTGTTGATCGCATATTGATGCGCCAGCTTGGTATGCAAGAGCTGGTGCTTGGGCCGGATGCCTGTTTTGGGCGCCGGCGTGAAGGGACTCCGACAGTCATTAGGAGCTTATTGGCAGAGCGAGGGCTGCTGTGTCATCAAGAGCAGCTCTTGGACTATGCTGGTTCAGCCATAAGCTCAAGCCGTATTCGAGCGGCTATTAAGCTTGGTGATGTGACGACAGCCTCGGCCCTGTTAGGTCGCCACTTTACATTGTCTGGGAGGGTCAAGCGAGGCGCACGCCGTGGTACTTCGTTAGGCTTTCCTACCGCCAATATGCGTTTAGGTGACCAAGTTTTGCCTAAGATCGGAGTCTATGCGGCTATAGCCAAGCTCGATGGGGTTGAGCGGCTGGCGGTAACTAACGTCGGGATGCGCCCTACTTTTGGGGGCACCTCTGTAGAAGTGGAAACTCATTTTCTTGATACGACAGAACCGCAGTTATACGGAAAATTGCTCAGTGTTGGATTAGTCGCTCGAATTCGCGACGAGCAAAAATTTGGCTCGAAGGATGAGCTGTGTCGACAGATCGAAATTGATATTGCGTCAGCTAGACGACTGTTAGTATGAGCGCTCCCCTTAGTTTTACTTACTTAGCAGATTCCCCTGAGCGACTTGACAAAGTATTGCTTGCGCAGTGCGCGGCCTGGGAACGTCCTCCCACGCGGTCTCAGATCAAGGCTAGTATAGAGAGAGGTGAAGTTAGAGTTAATGGGCATGTAGTGCTCAAGGCCGGCACGCTAGTGAACCCGGGAGCGGAGCTAACGGTGGAGATGCCCAAATCTGAACCTTTAGATATTCCTGTGTTAGAGCGGACTCTCGATATACTACACGAAGACGAAGAACTGATTGTATTGGATAAGCCAGCGGGGTTGAGTATGCATCCAGGAGCTGGCAACCCGGATAAGACGCTGGTGAATGCCCTGGTGCATCATTTTGGAGACAGTCGACCAGAGCTCTTTCGACAGGGGGCGCGGCCAGGAATCGTACATCGGTTGGACAAAGACACCACAGGCGTAGTCGTTGTTGCTAAGACTCAAAGCACTTTGGCCTCATTGGCTGCCCAATTCTCGCGCCGAACTGTTAGCAGGATGTACCGGGCCCTTGTCTTCTCTACTCCGCGTGCCCGGCGAGTTGTGCGAACTCAGGAGCAGGGCAGGATAGAAACGCAGTTAGCGCGTGACCCACGAAACCGTAAACGCATGGCTGTAGTTGAGAAGGGCGGCAAGACCGCCATTACCGACTGGTTCGTAAATGAACGCTTACATTATGGATGTCTTCTAGATTTACGCTTGGGTACAGGCAGGACACACCAAATTCGTGTTCATATGGAACAGATTGGCTGTCCCGTGATCGGAGATCAGCTATACGGTGATTTTTCAGGCCTTCCTAAACCACTGCGATTGGCTGCCGATGATTTTGGTCGCCAGGCTCTGCACGCCAGATCGTTGGAGTTCGTCCACCCAGCAAATAGTAAGCGGATGTGTTTCGAAACTGACTTGCCAGCCGATTTTAAGGAATTGGTTTCAAAATTTCGCATGTTCAGGGAGGAGGCTTGAGCTTCGATTTCTCACAGCGGGCTGGGCTTGAATATTTACATTGCTCGCAGCTCACCCAGCGAGGCTACCAGCACGGTTTTGGATGTAATTGGCAGGGTAGCCAGGCTAGCACGCTGGCAGCTTTCCAGAGTGCCTTTGATGTAAAGCGAATTTTTGCTCCGCGGCAGGTGCATGGCTCAGATGTATTAAGAGTGCCATTTCATGACGCAAGCTCCGCAGACGCTGTGATCGCTGAGCGCTCTTTGGTTGGAAATGCCGTGTTAATCCGTACTGCGGATTGTGTTCCGATAATCTTTGTTGGCCAAAAGTCAGTCGCGTTGGTGCATGCTGGTTGGCGTGGAATAGTGGCTGGAGTTATCGAGGCGGTTCTTAGGCAGGATGATGTTTTTACCTATGCCTTAATTGGGCCATGTGCGGGCGTGTGCTGTTATGAAGTTGGCGCGGAACTGATAAGTGCGTTAGCGCCTACGTCTCATTTTCGTGAAGCGGCTACCCCTGGAAAGTTCATGCTTAATCTCGAGAAAATTGTAATAGAACGAATCACTCGAGTATCCACAAATATTGAGATAGAAGCCGCACAAATCTGCACTATCTGTGATCGTCGATTCGCCTCATATCGGCGTGATGGAACTACTGCCAGGAATTTTAGTTTCGTTGTTTTATAATTCGCCTGTAGCTTAGGCAGCAATAATTAAATCGCCCTACTATTTGCGCATCAATTATAGGCAGATAATTATCCTCATTGTGTTCTGTAAACACGTATCCTCTTCGTTCTGTGTGCTCCTACGGGAAATGGGCTAATGTTGGCTTGGCAGCACAATTTTATGGGGAGTGACAGCTAGGTGATAGGTTAGGGGCTAACTTGCAGCTAAATTTATTACTTAGATTTACACCTAGAATGAGCGTTCGGTCGATTGGGGAAAGATCGGCCTGAATATGAATTTCTTTTGACGACTCTCGTCCGAGCTTTTAGAATTAGATTACGAGTTTTGGGGTAATTGGCATTTCATGAGCCCGCTTGGTCGTCTCAATCCATATTTGAGCCCGGTTCTTACACGACCTTCACCATTAAATTTTTCATTTTTGCAATTTGTTTCAAACATTAGGAGGAAAGCCTATGGAACAAGCTGAACGTGAGCGTATCCTGGAAGTTGCTCAACATAATATTGCGCTGCGGCGGTTATACCAGGAACACGAAAAGCTTGAGAACCGTCTGTCTGCCATACAGCGACGGAAGTTTATGACTACAGAGGAAGAAGTTGAAGCAAAGCAGCTTAAGATTAGAAAGCTTCAGGGAGTAGATCGAATGATGGAGATGCTCGGGGTGGCTTCCCCCTGACCTGCAAGCACATAAATAAAAAAGGCCGCCCTGTGAGGCGGCCTTTTTTTATCTACGACCTTTGTGTGACTGTAACAATTTACGCTGCTCGACGGCGCGTGCTAATGCGGTGAGTTGCGTTCATTATTTGGTAACGGGTCTTATCGGGGTCGAATCCAAGATGTCGACAGATGGCGCGGAATGAGAAGATGTACTCTTCTTCTTCGTCCATCAAGTAATCGACTGCTTCGATGTGGAGTTCTCCTCCAGAATTATAGTCTTCAATTGTGCGTAGAATGATGGCACGCATTAACTCATTGATTGAGTTGTATCCACGGCCACCCATGTATGAAAGATCCATTGAGGGAAGTTTATCGCTGCTCACGTTGAGGTACTCCGATCCACTAGTCATGGTGTTGTCCCTTCCTCAAAACCTGTGAGCGATCTTCTAGTGGCATACCACTGAAGCGGGGCAGGCTAAACGTGCCTGGGCTCTCAAGATCCTTAAGAACTAAAACGGTCATCGTCCTTGATGCTTAGTCCGCCTTGGTTCCAAAAACTCGCGTGATGCTTAATCTCCCGAGCCAATTAATTGGCTCGAAGCTTAGAATCACGCTGCGAATAGTTACTGGCTGCCATCCTGGCTTGCCTGTAAGTCAGCAGGCGCCGAACTTACATAATGGGTTATGAGAGAGCTGGGCAAATTGTTGCCTAATATTTTTCAGCAGAAGCGCTTCAAATTTCGTAGGTATATTGAGTAGTTTCAGATAGATGCGCAAAGGAGCATGGATCTAGGCTTAGGCCACCCGTTCAATTGCGTAGTTTACAAGGGCTTTTAGGAGCTCATAGGCACGCGGGTCATGGGAGGATGCGCAGCTAATAGCCTGGTCCAGCGCCAGACTCGCCTCCTGGGTGTAGGAGCGGGCGAGTGCCTTTGCCTCTTCGATTACCCGGCTTTGGTTGAGCTCGCTAAGTGCTTTAACTCTAAATTGTTCCTCATCAGCGGCATCAGCCGGCTTCTCCCTTAAGCGCAGTGCCAGGCTTGAGCCAGAGTTGAGCCAAAGCACGTTAACGAGAGATGGTTTTCTCTCAATAATGTCGAGTCCAGTCTTTTTCCCGAGAATGTCCTCACTGGAGGTTACGTCCAGAATGTCGTCGACAATCTGGAAGGCCACCCCGAGGTTTTCTCCAAAGCGTCCCATCGCCTCCGAGCACTGCGGCCCCTTTGCTGTTAGGTGTGCGCCACAAAATGCTGCCAGCCGAAATAGAGCAGCTGTTTTTTTACGCGCTACGGTGATTGATGAGTCCACACAATGGAGCTGTAGATGAAGCGGAACTTCAAGTATTTCTCCTTCCACGAGCTCTACACAGGCTCGTTCGGTGGCATCGATGATAACTCGATCTAGGTGAGCGCAAAGGGCAAACGCACGCACCAGCAAAAAGTCGCCGGTCAGAAGGGTGCTATCAGTGCCGTAGCGTATGAATGCCGATTCTTTATGTCTCCGAATGGGTGAGCGATCGATAATATCATCATGCAAAAGCGTGGCCATATGGATCAGTTCGATCCCGGCGGCGACTTGCAAGAGTTCCTGAGAAGGCGCGGACAGGCCAAGTGCCTTCGCGCTAATCAGCGCGAGCATTGGGCGAATACGTTTGCCTCCAAGCGCTAGCAGGTAGTCGGATATTTGCGTAAGCAAAGGGGCATCTGAGGCTAGACGCGAGCGGACGAGCGCTTCGACATCGCCAAGACCATGGATTTGCGAGAGCTGAGCGGCGAGTTTTAAGCTCATAGCAATTGGTGTCCCTAACGGGATTCGAACCCGTGTTTTCAACGTGAAAGGCTGACGTCCTAGACCGGGCTAGACGATAGGGACAGCGCAGTACTTTACAAAAATCGCATCCCGATGCCGGGCGGCGACAATATTGAGCGCCCACTATCGCGGAAAACAGTATAGCGGTCAATAGAGTCGGAGATGACAAATATGCGCTATATAAAATAGCCCTGTCTCCGGCCTAGACCCGGTAGACTGTGATATTAAGGGGGGAAATCAGTATCTCCTTGAATATCTCGAAAGTACCAGGTCTAGCCTGCTCTCCGATAAAAAGGGCGATAAGAAGTGCGATATAGAATGGTACTAATGAAAGCAGGGTAACTCCCATTGCAGTGACTGTATGCATGGACCCAAGATACTTGAGCGCGAAGAACAAAACGATCCACATGTTAAGCTGTGCCACGAGAAAAGCGACGGGCACAATTCTCATGAACTTATCATCCATTTGAGTAAGCCCTGTCATAAGCAATGTGACTAGGGTAAGCCGTCCCATGGCGATATAATTGAACACGTAGACCAACCAAAGCGCCAATACGAATGGTGTTAGGCAGTAAGCCGTTACGGCGATAAGATGACGCACGCTAACCTCCACACCTAGGAGGCTTAAGAAGACACCCTCGACAAGCACAAATACAAGAAAGGTGAATAGCATTATCAACGCCAGGCTCAATAATGCGTTGGGGTCGAACACGAATACGCCATACTTGTATGCCTGAGCGAAAATTGGAACATAAACCGATAGAACAAAGCAGGCTACAATTGTGAACGGGTAGGGCGGCTTTTCCTGGGAAAGCAGGATCTCAATAGTTGAGCTAGGTTCAAAGAAAAGGCCAAGCAGAGCTTCAATGAAACTTAAATCTTCGCGAGGTCCAGAGCGGCTCATAAATCTACCATAATTCCATTAATCACTAACTGAACCAAGCGCCAGTTGTAGGCCTTGCGCTAGCCAAATTACAAGCGCAAAGTTTCGCCAATTCTGAGGCCTTTCCAAGAGCGATAAGCAGTCCCGCGTAGTTCTCATATCAGCCCGAGAGCCTTTAATTCGTTCTCACACTTTAAAAGAACTATAGCGCAATAGGCTTGGCTCTTAGTTCTAAGCAGGCATAATAGGCAAGTATGACACCTACAATGAGTTACGAAGATCTGGCTGGCTTGTGCCAGCAAGTGGGCCTTCGCGTATATTCCCTTACTCATGTAGCACCGCTAAACGGGTCGGTAAAGCCGCTAAAGAAGTGGGTTGAGGCAGGCTACGAAGGCGATATGGCCTATATGCGCCGGCCGCCAGAGCTCTTGTGTGAGCCGCACAAATTGCTCCCCTGCGCAAAATCTATCCTAACCGTGGCGGTCGATTATGCTAAGGAGCCGCATCCTGCATGTCCACCAGGTTGGGGCCGTGTTGCACGCTACGCATGGGGCTTGGACTACCACATAAGAATTCCTGAGATGCTAGCCAAGCTAGTTGAGCTTGTCGCCGAGCGCTGTGAAGGATTGGAGGCTCGCTATTTTTCCGATGCTGTACCGCTCCTCGAAAGAGCAATCGCGCAGCGCGCTGGTATTGGCTTTATCGGCAAGAATTGCATGTTGATTAGGCCTGGTGAGGGGTCCTTTTGCTTCCTAGCCGAGGTAATTTGGAACTTGGATGTGAGTAGTGACAGCTTGCCGTCCAGCGCTGGGCACTGTGGGCGTTGCACTAGGTGTCTAGCGGGCTGTCCAACTGGCGCTATTGTTGGTGAGCGAGTGCTGGATGCTCGCCGTTGTATATCCTACTTAACCATAGAGAAGCGCGGTCTACTTGATGCCGAAGAAAGCGCAAACTTGGGGCAGTGGGTTTTTGGTTGTGATATTTGCCAGGATGTCTGCCCATTCAATCATAGGGCACTAAATACGCAGAGTTCCGAGGAAGACCTATACTTTTCGAAAGAGCATGGCGTCGGCCCTCTGATAAACCTTTCAGAGTTACTGGCCATTCGGCGCGACGAGCAGTTTAAGCAGCGATTTTCCCGCACAGCCCTACTTCGCTCCAAGCGGGTGGGCCTGCTCCGTAATGCGGCAAGTGTGGCCGGCAATACCCTTGCGGAAAAATGCGAGAAAGCTTTAATTGATGCAGCCGTAGAGGATGCTTCCGAAGTAGTACGAGTGCATGCCATCCGCGCTTTAGATGGGTTGTGTCGAGCGGGCCTAGTAGCAAGCTCTGTAGTACGCGGTTTAGCTGAGAAGGAAAACCGAAGCACAGAAAATCCACGAGTGCGCAGCGAGTTGGAGAGCATGCTGGGGTAAAGGAGAACAAATTATGAAAGCGCAATTGCTGACTTTTTGGAAAGCTATATTACTAAACTTGACAGTGCTTGGATTCTTGTCAGCCTGTGCTCCTGGCCTTGGTAGTGTGCTAAGTATGCCGACTGTTCAGCCCGAGGCTCAACCGGCCATACAATCGGGTGTTAGCATACGCTTGAGGCCATTCGTAGATGTACGCCCCGCCCCAACCTTAGTGCACATTGATGATAGAAACATTCGCGCGGACCGCGATGTTGGCGAGCTAGTTGAGGCAGCCTTTCGCAATTATGCTCGACAGTCCGGTATCCTACTCGATAGCGATCGCGGGGCGATAGTTTCAATGCGCATAGAAGAGTGGCGCGCTGATGTGCGTCCAAGTTTCCCAGCTTCTACTATTGATGCTCGCATTCGGCTTGAACTGGCTGTTTGGAATCAACGCGGCGAGCTGTCGTTCCGCTCCAGTTATGAGGGAACAACTCAATATCAGCACCCCTTGGTAGGTGAGGAAAAAATTGCTTGGGCCCTCAATGATTGCTTGGGCTATGCTCTACGAGAGGCTTTTGCGGACGATCGCCTGTTCTCGAAACTGCGCGCTTTGTCTGCTGAGCATTAGAGGCTTGCAGGTTCTCTCGGTGAACCAACTCTTTGGCAAGGCGGTCGAGCATTGAATCGAACAGAAGGGGATCGCGATCGCGGTAGCGCTTAAGGGTGTCGATCGCTAAATTTAGTTGGTCATGTTTCTCATACCAGCTTGCTACAGCGCGATAGCGATCAGAAATTAAATTATTATCGACGTGATTCTTCTCGGCTAGCTCGAATGTTGCTAGCGCTGCGTCAATTTGCTGTCTAGCTAGTTGAATGTCACCTATCATCAGTAAGTACAGGTAGGGATTCTCCCAATCGGGGCGTTTTTCGAGAGAAAGGCGCAACTTCATGTGCTCGCGATACTCAGCGATTGCTTCGTCATATTTCTCTTGGCGTGAAAGTTCCTCCGCCCGCTTTAGATGGATTGCATAGTCAGGCCAAATAGCGGAGCAGGACGCCAGGCCGATGCTGAGGATAGCGCAAAACGTGCGTTTGAGTGTCATTAGGCGGCTCTTGAAGGTTGTTCAGAGATGAATTGCAGGTACTCTTGGGTACGCAGAATAGCTCCATCAGCTTGGCTACGCCAGCGTTTGTGAAACCAAACCCATTGTCCTGGGTGCTGTCGAATTTGTGTTGCTAAGATTTCATTGTACTCAGAGAGGATAGCTACCGCATCCTGAGATTGCTTGAGACGCTGGATGTGTACGCGGTACTTACCGCCCGGCTCTCTGTGTATAAGTGCTGCCAGAATTGGCACTCGATGTCGAATCGCTAACTCCACCAAGGCTGAGGGGGTGCGCGCATTTATGTCGAAGAATGGCGCAAACATACTTTTTACTCGTGTGTCTTGATCAACTAGGGCTGCAACGACTTCGCCCTGTTTTAATCTTTCTACAATCTCCTTGAGCCCAAGGCGGTTGCTGCGCCAGATAGTATGAATCCCGTAGGCGCTGCGCAATCGCTTGAGAAGCGATTGCAGCACCGGATTACGGGCCTCGCGGCCAACAGTGTTAAGCGCCAAACCCTTACGAACTGCCCAAGCGCCCAGCAAATCCCAGTTGCCAAAGTGAGCACTCAGACAAACTGCGCCGTGCCCCTCACTCAAGGTAGATGTCGCAACTTCCCAGCTATCGCAAAGTATAAGGGACTCGTGATGGTCAAGGATTGGTTGGAGGTTGACAGATTCCGCAATATTGCGACCAATATTTCTATACACTTGCGCTACGATATGATGCGCTCGGTACTGGGGGAGAATCCAGTTTAGTTGTGCATATGCCACTGCGCGCTCTCGGCTTGGTATCAGTCCAGCTAAACTGCCCAGGCCTGCGCCAAGCGCTCGGCGCAGCCAGAGCGGCAAGGCGCCAAAAGCCCTAATCGCAGTATATGCTATCCTATCAATCATTGAATCTCGCTATCGCGCAGTTCTAGTAGTAGTTGTTTGTGCTCGTTGCGCATTCCATTAAGAAGCAGAAACTCAAGCAGGCGCTCTCGAAATAGGAGCCCTTGGAAGCCGTATTCGTCAGCCACAACAAATACCCCATGCTGTCTTAGAACTTCGCTTGTCAGCAAGTCAGATAGGGCAGTGTTTGGTGTTAGCGCGTAGGGGCTGCGATCCATAATGGCTCCCACATAGTCTTCGTCTGCCGCTGTTGCGCCTGCTTCGAGCAGCTTCTCTCGCTCTACCACGCCGAGAATTTGACCAGAATGTATGACTGCGAAGTAGGGCTGTAGAGTCTTAATCGCTACTGGAAAAGCGCTAGCAATAGTAGTTGCATGCGAAAAGCTAATTAGGTGTTTGGAGTCAGTCATGGCATCTCGAACAGATAAGCCAGTGGCTAACCTACGCGCTTTCTCACCCAATCTTTCGCGGGAGGCCTGGCTAAACACCAACACGGCGATGATTAGCAGAATTGGATTATAAGAGTATAGAGCATAAGCTCCCATGAGTAGACTAAGTGCTTGGCTTATACGAGCAGAGATGGATGTAGCATGAGGAACTCTAGCGAGCGCCAAGACCGCTCTTAAAACTCGCCCACCATCCATTGGCAGTGCCGGAATCATGTTAAAAACAACCAATACAATATTGGCAAACATGAGTCGGGTAGGGATGTCATTGCGAGTCAGCATCTCGTCAGCTGAATCCGGGAAGTCCACAAAAAAAGCGAGTGCCAGAGCAATCACTACGTTTACCAATGGGCCTGCAATTGCAATTAGAAGCTCGGCTAACGGTTTAGCTTCGGCCATGATCGTGGCTATTCCCCCGAAGGGGTACAAAACGATATCCCTAGTTTTGATTCCAAAGCTCTGTGCCATTAGGGCGTGCCCCAGCTCGTGCAGCACAACACAGGCCAGTAATAGCAGCACAAATAGCACTTCCCAGACTGGGTCGCCCTTGTCTGCCAATTCTTCAAAGACTACCCAAGCCAGAAGCAGAAAAAGAGACAAATGCACTCGTATCGGTATGCCGCGCACGCTTATGAGTTGGAAAGAGTAGCTACGATGTTCTTGGTTCACCTATTCCTCGCTTCGTGCTGCTGCTGCAGTAAGTTGTTCTATCGACTCAGATATTACCTGAAAAATGCCTTCTGGCGTTCACCTATTAACAAGATTAGGGTTAGATCTGTCATTTTTCAAGGGTAGCGATGATTTCTCTGCTAGTTGTAGCGGTTGTATTTTCACTGGGTTCCTCGTTCTGTTGCTCCTTAGCAGAAGCCAGCTTGTTCACCGTTCCGCTAGCGCATGCGAAAGCCATGGCGGATCGTGGTTCTCGTAGTGGCGAGTTGTTGGTAGCGCTGAAGGAAGATATCGAGAAGCCAATCACTGCTGTCCTAATCCTTAATACCTTGGCCAATACTGTCGGTGCGAGCATTGCCGGCGCTCTTGCTGGACAACTATGGGGCGAGGTCGGTCTAGTGGCCTTCTCGACAGCATTCGCCTTAGCGGTCCTATATTTGGCGGAAGTTGCCCCAAAGTTTGCGGGGGTTGTATACGCCAGGGAAGTCGCACCATTTGTGGCCTACCCTCTTACTTTTCTGGTGCGTTTGTTCCACCCATTAATTTGGGTCTCCTTAATAATATCGAGTCGAATTGGCAAGGGTGAAGACTCGCCTAAGGTATCACAAGAGGAGGTCCTTTCTCTGGCTGCCATGGGGGCAGAAGAGGGGGCGCTCGATCGCCTAGAGGGTTCTGTTATCAATAACGTTATTGGACTCGATCAGATATTAGTGCGAGATATTCTAACGCCGAGAGTGGCTGTTTTCCGTATGCCAGAGCAGTTGCGTCTTGGTGAGGTTGAGCAGCAAATGCTGGGCTGGGAGTACACGCGTGTACCCCTGTTTAACGAGGATGACCCTGAACAGCTGACAGCCTATGTTCGTCAGCGCGATATATACCGCGAGCTAGTTCGTGGCCAACGTGATCGCACTCTCAAGGAAGTCTCTCGTCCTCTAACTACCGTGCCCGAACTGGCGCGTGTTGATAAGATTCTAGTGCAGATGTTTGAGCGTAATGAGGCTATCTGCGCCGTTGCAGATGAGCATGGCACATTGGCCGGGGTTATTACTCTTGAGGATATCCTGGAGGAAGTGGTTGGCCACGAAATTATTGATGAATACGATTTGGATGCCACAAGGCGACAAGCCAAGGGCAGGCGCGCTATTGAGCGTAAGAGTAAGGATAATTAGATGTTATCCGAAAATGCTGCCATATTTGGCTGACTCTGTGTTGCGAACCTAAGTTTCGAGTCGATCTCAATTTAAGAGTGCATGTGAGGACTAATTTCTGGGTGCACTACACCCAGCTGATAAATTGGGCCTACCATTTGGGTGAGCAGCGCTAGGTAAGTAAGCACTAAATGGCTTAGAATCGGCTAACGGTTGTAGTGCTGCGCTGTGAAGTTAGAGATAAACCGCGACCCTTCCTGCGCCACAAAAAAAACTGGACGGAGGCAGTCATCCACTATTGGCACATACTGTTGGAAGCCAAGCAGGATTGAGACGCCCCTCAATATTAGAATGGCAAAGAAGCCTTTAAGGATCGCTTTAAGATCAAAGCGCCAAAATCCAAAACTATCTCCAGCCATGTTAGAATTCTCCCAGCGCTGCTGATGTCTCAACACGAAGACCTGCTATGCTACTAAGCACTAACGAGTAGCCAGGCATGCCCTTAACATCGCACATGCGCCAAGCTTGATCCAATGCTGAATATCGCTGTCTTGCTAGCGTGAGGCGGGGGGAGTTATTGGGCCCGGCGCTCATCGGTGGAAATCAGGGATTGGCCATGGGTAGAAAAAAAAGAGGCGCCCGAAGGCGCCTCTTTTAACAACCAAACTTTGAAAATCTTACGTAGCAGGTGACAAAACTGGAGTATCGTTATTTGAGCTCGCTACTCCAACGGCAGCTGCGGCACCGCCACCGCCAACAACGGCAGCTCCAGTAGCAGCAGCTCCTAGACCACCTGCAGCGGTTGCAGCTGCTGCTGTCGCAACAGTGGCGCTTGTGAATGTTATGCCTGAAGCGGTTGTGGCGACGGTCCAAACACCAGGTCCCACGGCGGGGAAGGCTACCAGTCCGTTAGCGGCGGTAGCTGTAAGTACTTCGCCAGTCGCGGCGTTGGTTAGAGTTACGACTGCGCCACTAGCAGCAGCGCCTGAAGCGTCCACAACAGCGAACTCAACAGATCCCGTTCCATCAACTGCGCTTGCGGCGCGTGTGAACCCACTGGTGTCCTGGATAGTGACCTCTTCCGTAGCGGCGAAAGCCGACGAAGCCGAGATCAAAGCCACAAATAAAGACGCGGTCAAAAACTTAAACATGATAGCCCTATCCTCCAAGTATGCGGCGGATCACCCCGCACCAGCCCAACCCAGATTTCTATAGTATAACTCGATGCTTGGCGAAATACTTTAAGTTTGATTTCAAGCGGAAAGCCGTGGAAATCTACTTCGGTATTAGATTCGTCAAGGGCGCGAAGAAACATGAACCCATGTTCAATATTCCCGCACTCATATGATGAAAGGCCTGGCAGTAAGGATCCTGAACAATCGTCAGACTTAGGCTAGGCCGATTTATAGCGATAAATAGGCCTGGAAGTAGCGCTTTGGCCTAGGCCCTAATCATGGCTGTAATAATCTAAAATTGTTTGATAATTGCCCAAAATCGCCAAGCATTGGCTGCGCCCAATGGAAACGATGGAGTCTTGCTTGATCGGCGCTAAGTAAAACAGTATTTGCTAATGTGGCCTACTACCCTCGTTGGCCCCTACGATCTTCGCGTATCCCTTCACTGCTGGTCAGCAGAAAGCAAACACATGTTAAGTAGATCGCTAGGTAGAAGCCGATTACTGGTATGTGTAAAGGAAAATCAAAAGCTGCTCCAAATAGCATGCCCAGCATACCGCTAAAGAGTGCAGCCAGAAGGCAAGGCCGTGCATTAGATTTTAGGGCTGAGAATACAGCGCGAGAAAGTCCGAGTATTAGCACCAGCAGTGGCAATACTCCGACGATACCTAACTCGATAAGCATTTGTAGAGGATCTGAATGCAAGTACACCGGATTGATGCCACCGAGTAGGGGGTGCATGAATTGCGGATAATATGAGGCCCAAGCGGCAAGGCCGCGTCCGAATAGTGGATGACTCCAGAACATTGGAATGCTGTCGTTGTATAGCTGCCAGCGGATGTCGTCCTTTGTATACATGAGGCCATAGTCAAGGCGATCTACAAATAATTCTCCGCCGCGTTGGTTCAGAAAAATAAGAATAAGAGTGACCGCTGCAATTGCCAGAAGCGGACGGCCCCAATCTCTGATGCGCAGCACAACATGGGAATTGCGGCCCTGAATTCGGTAACGGCTACCGCTGCCGCTCTGAGCAAGTGCCTGGCTATCGCCATGATCTTTTGGGGCAGTAGCCCAAAGTAGTAATGTGAATGCGCCGATAGCAAGCGCCAGCCCGATCCAGGAGGCTCTGGAAAGCGATGCCAGAATAGCTGTGGCCGAGGCTAGCGCGGAGATAGCATAAAAACCTAGCGAGGCAAGCTTGCGCTGAAAGTGTGACCCAGACGACAGCACTGACAATGCCGAACGCATCGGACGACGCTTTGAGGTAAGTTCTGCAAAAATTTCGCGAGCAACCTCGGTAAACCTGCCTAGCGCGATCATCAAAAGAGGTAATAGGAAATTTCCTAAGTGATTGGAGTTGACAAAGGGCCAGCGCGCTCTATCACTTGTAAAGACATTGTCAGGTTCGAAATACCAGAACAGGCGACCATTGTCATAGTACCAATGTCCTAGTGCGATCAACGAAACGGTAAGGGCAACTAGGCAGATGAAATTGATCAGGTTTCTTACGAAGCTAGGGTGTACCCTGGTATAGGCAACCCCTATCGAAAAAAGGGCGATAAAGCTAGAAATTAAAAGCAAAGCATTTACTACTCCGTCTCGATTTACCAGGAGAGATCCAATTTGGGCTAGTGGGTACTCTGATATGCTGAGCGAGGAAAACGCTAGCGACTGGGCTACGCAGTACGCCAGCCATGTTAATAAACACAACAGCGCAAAACGGCTTGGGGAGCCAGCCTGAAAAGCATGCGAAAGGGCTGCTGGACAAACAATGCTGTAGGCCGCAAGTAGGGCAAATATGCCAGTACACCAAAGTGGCCAAACGGTTTCATGCACCGAACCAAACAGCAGTGGGCTAAGGGCCAGCAACAGGTAAAATGAGGTGCGAGTAATCTTGCGCAGAGTCGCTGGTACTAGAGTATGAGAAGAAAGGCCGGCATTCGCCGGCTGCGCGAATTCGACGATCTCACTAACTTCGACTATCTGAGATTGAGATACTGTTGGTGTTTCCATATTTGAGTATTGAAGATCATCAAGGTGGGGTCAGTAAAGACAAATCAGATGTAGCTAGGTAGCTAGCAGCGGGCAGTACGCTCCTATGCCAAAAAGCAAGAAACCCCAATACCTTGCAGCCTAGGTGTTACCTCGCGGCTTGTGCGACAAGGCTATCGAAGATTGGCCTACTGGCACGCTCAAGATCGGCTGGACTACCAGCGTTGTCAATAATGTGTGTTGCGCGCGTAGCCTTCTGCTCCTGTGGCATCTGAGCGCTTAGCTTGGCGAGAGCTAGTTCTTTGCTAATTCCGTCTCGTGCCATTACCCTCTGAATTAAAAGTTCCTCTGGCGCACGCACTAGCACGATGGCTGAAAATTGACTCAGGTCTCGCCCAGATTCAAATAGCAGGGGTATTACACAAACTACTAATTTAACCCCAGCCTTACAGGCCTGGGATATTTCCTGCTGAGAGCGCTCTTGAATCAAAGGATGTAGTATCCCTTCTAGGGTTAGGCGCTGGCTGGGGTTGTTAAAGATATGATTTCCTAGTCGCTTACGGTCAAGCGTCCCGTCAGCTAGTAGGAATTTATCACCAAAGTGCTGTATTACTCGTCTAAGTCCCAGGCTGCCGGGTTTCACGACTTCGCGTGCTAGAACGTCAGAGTCTACTATAGCTGCCCCCCAGCGCTGGAACAGTGAAGCCACTTCTGATTTGCCGGAGCCGATTGAGCCTGTCAGGGCAATGGTGATTGTCATGTCAGTTGCGGAGCGCAGCCCTTTGGGGCTTAATGGGAAGGTCAAAAGTGCAACGCCATGGGCCGGGGCCCCATTTGCGCGCATTTAAGGCCAGAAAAATTCGCCCCTGAGTATTATTAATCTAACGACTGCACTTTAGTATAGCGTCTTGAGCAAGTTTAGGGTAGGTCATTGCGTGCCCAGATTATTGGGCCTTAGGAAGTATGGTTATGACGAACGATTCAAATGAACAGAAGAACGATAGCACGGGGCAGGCGGCTGAAGGAGCGCGCGCTGCCGAGTCGCGCCCGACCCCGCCCGAGGTGGATGCTGCCGAGACTGAGCGGGGTGCCTCGAAGCGTTATCGAAATCGAAATTTTCGTAGTGCCAGAGATTTCATGCTTGAAGAACTTAAGTTGCGGTGTGACGAGTGTGGTCCCAAATTGAAGGAATGCCTCAATGGTTCAATTTGTATTCGAATTCGAGACAAGGAGGAGATTTACTTTCTTGATTGGGGTGCGCAGGGGGCCAAAGTAGAAGAAGTCTCCGATGCCCGTGGCGACTGCGTTATTGAACTCGCGGAAGTTAACTTCCTTAAGATTTTATCAGGTGAGCTAAACCCGCAAATCGCAATGCTGTCGGAAAAGATTTTTGTACAGGGGCGTTTGGGGTTGGCGATCTACTTCTTTAATCTGGTTGCCCCTCAGCCACACTAGTTTGAGTTGGTATCTGATAGGCGCAGAGGTTTGCAGGTAGTTGTTGCCTTTACCCACTGCTTGATTCTCGACTCAATCGACGAAGCAGCGGGTTAAGCGATAGGCAATCTAACAGTAAAGGTTGTTCCTGTTGAGACATCGCTAGCCACCTGCACAGTTCCGCCAATTGAATCGACAATTGATTTGACAATGTGTAAACCGAGGCCGGAGCCGGCGGTATTGGTTCCGCTCTTGGCCCGCACATAGGCGTCGAAAATCCTTGGCAACTCTTGCGGCGAAATTGGAGTGCCTAGGTTGTGAACTTCAAAAATTCCGAACTTGCCTTGAGCCGCCGTTCGAACTGTGACGGCACTACCAGGCGTGGCGTAATTTAATGCATTGCTCAAAAGATTGGCCACAACTCGCTCCAGAAATGAACGCGATGTGGCAATTACAATTGGTTCTTTTGCTAAGTCTTGCGTGATTGTGGGGGCAGTAACTTCACTACGCCACAACGAGTCGATCGCGGTTCGGGTTACATCGTTGAGCTCAGCATTTCCTGACTTAGTGTTGACGCGTGAGTACTGCAAGAGTGCTAAAGCCTGATAGTTTTTAACTAGCTCTATGGCGCGAGCAGAGGTGCGCCGCATTTTTCCAATTACACCGAGTGGGCCAGCTGGGATTCCGCTGCGTTCTCCCGTTTCGAGTAACGCGTCTGCGTAGCCAAAAATTGCTGCCAGGGGATTCTTTAAGTCGTGAGCCACGGTCGCCAGAGCGAGCTCGCGTTCTTCTACGGAATGTTCGGGGATTTCTGCATTTAGGCGTAGGATCAAAAAGCGTATCTCGCTTGGGTCCGCTCCACTAATGTCCACGCTCAAAAAGGGACGTGCGGTACCGCCTGCCTCGCGCGCATGCGCTTGTATGGCTGTGTATGACAACGGGGTAAGTAGCTTTCTAGCTGAAGCGTCATCGATGGCCTCGGCTAAGTTCGCGCGAGCGCCCAGCCATGCTGCGGCACTATTGTTGCGCCATGTAATTTTCCCCGCCTCATTACAAATTACCACAGCGGTATTTGCATTGAGTAAATCATCTTGCCAGCGCATGTGCTATCCGCAGTTCGGAGTCGATATCTACTAAGAGGGCTTCGATGTATAAGCTAGCTTTTGCCAGAGCTTATCGCAACTCGCAGTTAAATTGAGTGGGTAGTCTCCAATAAAGTAGGCTTGCCCAAGACGATTGAACGACGACTTGTTCGGTATAGGGTCATTATATTTCGCATACCTCACTGACCAGGGGGCATTGTGAAAATACTTCTCGGATGTGTTACTACTAAAAATTATCTCATAATATACATTATGAGTGAGCTTCAGAGTCGCCTGGCCAGAAAGCCGGGCTCGCGAAAAGAAGTGGGACAGCCCTCTTCTAGCTAATTAGCCAAAGCTCATTGTCATTTAATGAGGGAAGTATCCGTGACGGATATAGGGAACAGGTTGAATGGACAGCATGCTTGGGTTGATGAGGAAGCCTTGGCTGACTTGCACGCGGCACGTCGCAGAGCCGAGCTGGCTGGACAGCGTATAGTCGACCTATCAATGATAAATCCCGACATAAGCCCAGCGCGAGCACTGCTCGATCGCCTCGTGGAAGCTTCCTTGAAGCCGCGTAACCATCGCTACTCCGTAGCGCGTGGTGTAAGGCGCTTGCGTGAAGCGTTTGCGGAAAAGTATCGCGCCAAGTTCGGTGTGGAAGTTGATCCTGAGACGCGCATATGTGCCACTTTAGGCGCGAAAGATGGACTGATTTTGGCGCTCTCGGCCTGTGCTGAGCCGGGTGCGACAGTTCTTATGCCTGAACCGCTCTATTCCGCACATCGTGCGGCTGCCAGGCTTTGCGGGTTGAATGTAAGCACCTTCCGTATCGGTGATAGTGAGGGTGACACCCTTGCTGCTTTGAACGACCGTATGGATTCCGAGCGTGCTAAGGTCGTAGTACTTAACTTTCCCAATAATCCAACGGGCCTGTGTGTTGGTCGAAACTTCTGGCGTAGCGTGGGGGAGCTTGCTGCGCAGTACGATGCTCTGGTGCTAAACGATTTTGTCTATGGTGAGTTAAGTTTTACGGGTACTTCAGCCGTAAGCATGCTAAGTGAGCCAGTCTTGCGGGAGCGAGGCCTAGAGATATATTCACTTTCGAAAGCCTATTCAGTCCCGGGCTGGAGGATCGGAGCAGTTCTAGGCAGCGCAGAAATAGTAGGGCGCATTGCTAGAATTAAGAGCCACATGGACTATGGTACATTTTTGCCACTGCAGATTGCAGCGAGCTATGCGTTAGATTGTCAGGAGGATCTGGTCAAGTCTGCTCGCGAGCAATACAATCATCGTGCTGCCTTAGTAACGCGAGGTCTTAAGTCTCTTGGCTTCACGGTACGTATGCCAGAGGCAGGTTGTAGCGTTTGGGCTGAATTGCCCAGGCAACACAAATGCTGTGCCAGTGAATTTTGCTCGTCTCTCATGCAGCGCAAGGGAGTATTGATGATGCCTGGACAAATTTTTGGGTCTGGCTTTGAGCGCCACGTACGTTTGGCCATGGTCGCGCCGGAGCCCGAGCTGCGAGAGGTCGTTCAAGCCATAGAAGAATGGTCGAAGGGTGTGCCATAGGCGTAGAGTCTCGACTGAGAGGTTAGTTATGAACAAATTAGTTTGGCTAAGTTTGCTGGTAACAAGTTGCTTGGTGTTGCTTACTATGCCGGCGCTAGCTGAGCAGGACTGTGTCGGTGCAGGAAAGCTAGTTAAGCAAGGCGTAGCACTAGGCAATGGCTCTGGTGAGGAGGAGTCGCTTTATCGTCAAGCAATTGAAGCTTGCCCTTCCATGGCCGAGGCATACCACAATCTTGGGGTTGTCCTTAGTAAGAGGGGCAAGGCAGAAGAGGCCTTGGGGCTGTTTCAGAAGGCTGGGGCGCTCAAGCAAGATCCAGCCTTTTTTGTGGCGATTGGCAGGACTCAATTGGAACTTGGCAAACTTGATGATTCGAAAGCTGCGTTTCTTAAGGCATTAGAGCTTGACGCCCGTTCTGTATTGGCGCTGCAGGGGCTTAGTTTGGTGCAAGAGCGTAAGGGCGATGTGGCGGAAGCTTTGGCCACCCTGGTGAAGGCTCGCGCGATAGACGATGCCAACGCCATGACGCACTACAACATGGGCGTGATGTATGAGCGTCAAGGCCAGCTAGAACTTGGACTGCGCTCATACGAGAGAGCCATTCAGCTGGAACCAGGTAATGCGGAGGCCTTGTTCTTTGCAGGACTTGGCTACCAAAGGGCTGGGCGCTTCGAAGAGTCGGCACGTACGCTCGCAAAGCTTTTACAGATTAAGCCGGATCATTCTGAGGCGCAGCAAGCAATTGGCGTAGTTTATCAAAAGCTAGGAGATCTTGATAAGGCTGAAGTTGCTTTGCGCAAGGCCTTGCAGCTTGATCCCAACAGCGCCGTAACGCACGTAAATCTAGGGGTCGTCTTGATCTCAAAGAAGCAGGAGAGTTTGGCTGAAGAGGTATTGAAGAAGGCTGTCGCTCTCGATTCGAAGAACGCCTGGGCTTATAGCGTTTTAGGTTGGGCTCAACTTGAGCTGGGAAAGTACAAAGAATGTGAGTCATCGTTGCAGCAGTCACTTGAGCTAGATGCAACCAACGCCTCCGCTCATAATAACCTAGGAGTGCTGTATCAGCGCCTAGGAAGAACAGAGGATGCGGCACGCGAGTTTAAATCAGCCGCCCGTCTTGATCCTTCACTTGAAGTTGCTCAGAAAAACGTTAATGAGTTCTCGCGCTAAGCTTTGAACGCTTTGGGTGTAGTCATCTTAATTAGCTGTAAATGGCCTGCGCATTAACACGCGAACGGATAGTTCACTAGCCGAGTGCTCATTTTGAAATAGCTTTTCAAGTCCGGAGTGCGGGCATTTAACTGCCAGTATTTCCTTGTGCGGCGCGGGGTTATGTCGCTTGTTTGTGTTAGTCGATCGCTGTTTTGGCGAAAAATTTGCCGCCCTGTCAGATAATGGATAGCGTGAACGCGATCCTGACCCTATATTTATAGCAATTAGATTGTTTTCTTGGAATTGTCGTGAGTCGAAGCGCTCTTCAACTAGTTGAGACTGTGCCGTTTTACCGGCGCGAATTAACTGATTCGGAATTGTCCGAGGGCGATGATCATTCGCTACACTATTCGATCGCCCTGATGGAAGGTTGCCCGGCCAAGATTGCTCAATACTGCATCGAGCGGTTTTCTAAGAAGGGAGAAGTTGTGCTTGATCCTTTCTGTGGGGCTGGTGCCACTCCACTAGAGGCTGCTTTGCGCGGTCGCGTGCCCTACGCGAGTGATACTAACCCTTACTTCGTTCGTGTAGCCGAGGCCAAGTGTGCTCCATCAGATTTGACGGAAGTAACACTGACTCTGCAGTCACTTAATGTGCGTAAGCCAATTGATATAAAAGTTTTTTCAAATTTCTTCAGTCCATTCTATGATATCAACACCTTTCGTGAGTTGGTTAACCTGCGGGAGTTTTTGCACACCCAGCCTTCGCCAGTTACGCGCTTCATTGAATTAACAGCTTCAGGACTTTTGCATGGTCCTAGTGCTGGATTCTTTTCTGCGTATAGTTTTCCTCAAATTTCGTTGCGACCTGAGCTGCAGAAGGAGCTGAATCGTAAGCGCAATCAAGTGCCTGATTACCGCGCTATTGTTCCACGCATATTGCGGCGTACCGCATCTGTTCTGAGAGACGGCCTTCCGTCAGTTATGCGCAGTAACGTCGAGCGCGGCCGTTTTGCGGTTAGCGATTCTCGTAACCTGTCATATATTGGACGTCCCGGGGTAGGGCTCGTTCTGACCGCTCCCCCGTTGCCCGCTGAGCCAAATCACGTTGAGGACCTGTGGCTGAGAATGTGGTTCTCCGGGATTCAAGGAGTCGTTCCCGCGCGTGGTCCGGCGCACGCTACAGTCGAGTCATGGCTGGATTTCATGAACGAGGCTTTGTGTGAGTGGGCGCGTGTTGTTGCGCGAGGGGGACGGGTAGCATTAATTTTGCGTTCAGTTAAGGTTGGTGCGCAGGATGTTGATCTGGATCAGCTGCTGAAAGATTACGTTGAAGAAAATTTGAGGCAGTTCTGGGAGGCTGAGGGTTCATTCGTCGCGCAGGAGAAGAGCGCCCAGCTTAAGGAGTGTCTGGGCGAGCGTGACCCGAAAAAATTGCGCCAACGCAACCGCGTACTAGTGCTTCGACGCAAGTAATACCTACTAAGAGTGCATAAAAAAAGAAGCGTATTCTTTCATTTAGCGAGTGCTGGGCGCGCCTTGCTAAGTTATATAAGGCTAACTTAATCGAAATATTTTCCTAGCGCGTTACTTTCCCTCTAGCTGCGAGGACGCAGATGGAAGACCGAGCTAAGTAGGTAGATTCTAATAGTTCTGGTGGGGATTGCTATAACTAGCGCCGAGCACTTGGGCGTGCTATCAGTGCGAGCATGGAAAATTTGACCGCAGCTCGTTTAATAGTTTCAGGTACCCATCGTGGGGTTGGGGCCAGCTTATTGGGCATAGGTTTGGCCGCTGAGCTAAGGCGACGCGGGCTAGGTGTCTCATGTGCGGTTGTCGGGCCAAATTTGGGGCAGGCGCTGATTTATAAGCGGCTCGTAGGAAGAACGGCGCGCTGTTTCGATGATCGTCTTCTAGCCCCGGGCCAGACACTGATTACCGCCTATCAAAGCAGTGTCGGTGCCGATTTTATCCTTATCGACGGTAGTGCAGGTGGACTATACGACGGATACACTGCAAGCTCGCAGCGCGGCTCCGCTGCAGAATTGGCTGCTAATATCCATACTCCGGTAGTATTGGTGGTCGACCCCAAGGGCTTTGGAGCTAGCTTAGCCGCCCTAGTGCGTGGATACCGTGACTTTGCAAGCGACTTTGAGGTCAGCTCAGTTCTATTATCTAGGTTTAGCGAGGGATTGGATGGTACAGCCAGTCGGGAGTTTTTCGAAGCTGCCTTTCAAGCTGCAGCGCTTCCGGCAATCTTGGGCGCGGTTCCACCGCTTACGACAGTAACGGCTCTACCCGAGATTTATGCACTGCAAGCAGAGAGCCGCTCTTCATTAGGGCGTCAGTTCCTCATTGAGCTGGGAGGCCTGGTGCAGCAGCATGTCGATGTTGAGAGCTTAATCGACCGTGGACGCCAAGCCTTAGGTATTCGCATTACCGACTATGAACATCGACCACAGGGGCGTCGCACCAGGATTGCGGTCGCCGATGATAGTTGCTTTGGCCTAATGTTCCAGGACAACCTCGATTGGCTGCGTTACTATGGGGCTGAAGTGGTGCCGTTTTCTCCGTTGGCCGATGATCGACTGCCGCAGAAAGTGGGAGCTGTTTATATCGGAGGCTGTTACTTGGAAGAATATGGCTCGGCCTTGGCCCAAAATAGTTCCATGAAGAATTCGATCAGTGACTTTGTGGCCGCTGGCGGAGTTCTCTACACGGAGGGGGCTGGTAGTGCCTACGTCGCCCGAACATTTAGGACACAAGCTGGTGACACCTATGAAGGTGTTGGAGTTATCCCTAGTCCTGCCACTGCAAGTCGAAGTCCATGGGCCTACGCAGATGCCGTCACCGTGGAAGAGTCGATCTTAGGGCGTGCTGGTCTAATCGTAAAAGGCATTAATACGCATGAATGGAAGCTCGGTTCTGAGGAACGTATGGTGCGGGCCTTGCGATTTTCTGGCTCTACCAGCGCGGGAGTGCATGAGGGGTATAGTCCGGAGCCGCAGGTTGTTAACACATTCTCCTTCTTGCATTTTGGATCAAACCCCGAAATTGCCAAGAATATCGTAGATGCGGCAGAGGTCGCGCATAAGTTATAGAGCCCGGTCACTGTTGCGCCGAGATTAACTGGATGCTGTGCGCTGGGTAGCCAGCTTAAGATACCACAGGGCAGTGCTGTCCTGCGAATCCAAAAGTAGAATTTCCTGTGCCGATCGCTTTAATTCTTCCCAGCGCGATTGTTTCTCTAAGAGCGCCAATAGAAGCTGTCGCGGGTAGAGATAGGAAGGGCTAAGATCTATGCATTGGCGCAGAAGTGTCTCTGACTCCTGCAATCTAGAACGCAAAAAAAGAAAGCGCGCATAGTAAAAATAGGCCTCGGGTAGGCCAGGTGCCAAAGCTTTAGCATGCAGGAATTGCGACTCAGCTTCACGATCGTTACCGGAGTTTCCATTAAGCACTGCTAAGTTGATATATACGTAAGGGTAATTAGGCAGTAACTGTGCGGTGCGTTCGAAATATTTCTTTGCCCCAACGAGATCCCCCTGTGACATCAGGGTTAGTCCAAAGTTCATTAGCCCGCGTCCGTTGTTGGGGCTTTTTTGTGTGACATCTAGCCACAGTGAGTAGTCGGATGACCAAACTTTAGTCCGTGCTTGAACTCCTAAGCTGTGTCCCAAAAAAATACCGGCCAGCGCCAGTACGATAAAAGGTTTGTTCCGTAACTTGATTGGTGTGGCTAAGTTCACGCACGCACAGCATATGGCGAGTGACAGGCCGAGGTAGGGGAAAAATGTGCGATGGTCGTTCAAAACCTCCGAAAGTGGAACAACGCTGGAGCTAGGCACTAGGGCAATCAAGAACCAAGCCAACCCAAAGCCGACTGGGCGCCATTTTGGGGATAGGCGGCACTTTAGCCCTGCAAGAATTAATGTAATCAGCACAACTGAGCCTAGTAGGGTGCGCCAGTTCATCACATAGCTGACCACCGTCCAATCAGTATCAGCGTTAAGCCACAGTGGTGCGAAAAAGCTAAGCAGATAGTGGCAGATGACCCAGGGCTGCGTGGCCAAATACAGCAAGCTGGAATTTCCTCCTGGAACCCAAGATGTGGCTAGGTGCTTATTGATAGAGAAGATCACTACGGCACAAAGCAGTGCTGGCATGGCTCTGAGTGAAGCGCGCAGGATCCCACGAGTGTCAATTAAAGCCGACGAGAACGGAGGCTCGATCAAGTATGTATAGGCTGCTAGCAGTCCCCCACAAACTAGCGCCGCCTCCTTGCTTAGCATGCCCAGTACAGCTGGAATTAGATAAATTTGCCAGCGTCTAAGGCTAGGACTTGTGAAGGCATAAACAGCAATCACGACAAAAAATGTAGATAAAACATCCGAGCGTGCGATGATATAGTTAATCGTCTCAGCGTTGGCTGTGTGTAGTCCGTATAACGCTGAGGCTGCTAGAGCTATCTCATGGGATGGTAATTCGCTTGCGCTGTGCTCAATTATTCTACGAGCTAGTAGGTAAAAAAATGCGAGAAGTAGCAGGTAAACTATGAAAGTTGAAGCGTGAAACGCTTGTGGATTCAGCCCACCGGTCGCTGCGTAGTCGAGTGCTAGTGAAAGTGTCACTAAGGGCCGAAAGCTTTGATTGGGTGGAAGCGCGCTAGATGTGCGCGGATCGGTGAAAAAACTGGCTACATTGTCTAGTGAACGGATGGCTAGGTTGTTTTGGATAGTATGTGTATCGTCAAAATAAAAACCATTTGCGAAGTGGTCGCGGTAGGAAAACCCAACCAGTGTCAGCAACAACAAAAAACCTAAGATGGTCTTGGCGCTATTAGACATGTAGCCCCAAAGCTATGACTACTCCTGGAAGACTACCTCGTTCCTCTCTCATCTCTCGTGGCCTCTTAGCCTAGTTCGCGTGCCTTTTATTTCATTTGGGCAATCGGCATAGAATTAAAATAGCTGGGTGCTCCTCAATGGCATATCAACTGACCCAAGAGTGCACGCGAAATTAACCTCGGGCAAGGGCAAACTCTCACAGGTATTTAAGAGCACACAACCAACTGAAGCGAATTACGTCGCTTCACTCGCAATACCAGCCAGATAAGTTTAAGTAGAGCAATTGTGTTGCGGGCTTAAACTCTAAGTGCAGCCACTTTAGGTTGTTTACTGGGGCAGTAGTTCTGGTGATCGCGAGTACTACCTTCGACCAGCGTTAGCAACAGCCTGACGTGCCGGACGCAGTTGTTCTCCAGACATGTTCTCAGCTAACTCCTGAATTCGATCGTCATCAAAGGCAATCGCCGATACTGGCACGAGCGGCGCGGGGCTAAAAACTATAGAGGTTCTTCCAAACACAAGTGGTAAGAAGCCTGAAAATACATAGCCATGCTCTTCTGCCGCATCACACATGTCTGCGCATTTTGGGTCGCGTGCATCTATAAAGAGATAGCTGCGCAAATCAGGATCTAATTTGAGCTCGCGCCAACCGTTAAGCAGGGAAGGCTCAATGAAAAGATGTTCGGCGCCAATATCTCGATAGGCATAACGCACCACACTCTGGGCATCTGCCGACACTGCACGTGGTGCCCCGGCTATATCAAGGAAAGTCGCTAAAATTCCAAATTCAGCAAAAAGTTGCGTTGCAAATGGTCTATAGCGCGTTGGAATTCTAAGCTTAAGCGTGTCCGGTAGTCTTTCATGTTGACTGCAGGTTCCCAGAATAGTTGCACCGCTGTCAGCCGCCCCTGGCGTGTGAGAGGGTAACAGACAGGATAGGCGTGCTCCTAATGTCAGCTTTGCAAATTCCTCAACTGCTGGGCTGCCTTGAGGAATGGTGATTGTAAGGCTACGCAGGTTAGTCATGCGTGGGCTGTTTCTTAGAACTTGCCACATCTGCGCCAACAGGTCCGCACCATTCTCGACTTGCGGGTCACTGACAGCAAAAAGCACATGCCCATCCAACTCTTCTACGCTAAGCGCTAGATGCGCCCGTACCACATTCTTTTCAAGCGCAACAATGCTAGTTAACTGACGTGGGACGCGCGTTTGCCAGAACTCCTCATTCAATACAGCAGGGTATGCATTAGTGCCGCATGCAGCAGCCCTATCAAATAAGCCAATCAACGCTCGTACTTCCAGAGCGTTATCGACATTCAAAGCCTTTATACGTAACCCCATTTGCCAGTCTCCTGTTAATTTACCCTGCGCGTGATATAGTAAATGCCTCTGGAAATCAAAGAAAGCTGGGCAGTGCGTCACTGTCTGCAGCAGAGCAGCGCAATGCGCTAACACGTTGAAGAGGTTCAGGTAGTTGGCGAGTGTTTTTATTGCTAATATTAGAATGATCGTTCAAGAGGTCTATGTCTCAGGTTGTTAGGGGCAATACTAAGGGTCTGGCACCATCGCAGCTGCGCAGCGTAGAAAAGCTATTTGTGCGCCGTTTCGGAGCTGAGGAAATTGTGCCTCTGGACGTAGCGCGCGAGGTTTTTAAAGTTGCTCAGGCCATCAAGCGCCGAATAGGAGTATTGGTGTCTCGTGAAGGGCGAGTTGAAGAAGTCTTCGTCGGCTCACGAGAGATTCTTTACCTTCCAGACCTTGGTCGATACCGCTACGGGCGCGGGCGCTTGCGACGTTTGCGACTCATTTTTAGCGATTTATCTACGGCCTATGACGAGCCGCATATTCCAGCCGATATATATACGGATCTTCAGAAATTGAGGTTGGATTCAGTAGTCGCTGTGCGGGTACTCGGCAATGCCACACAAATAGCCTACGCTTACATTGTGCCTCCAGGTCTCGATGTGGCGCCAATGACACGAACTGAAGTTGTGCAAGATCTGGGTAGACTAGATCTAGACTATTCCACTTTTATGTCCGAGCTGGAGGATGAACTGCAGGCTGCGCAGGAATCCAGCGTCAAGGTGGATGGCACCAGCGCGGTTCTAATCGGAGTATACGATCGCAATACGCGCGACGCGCAGAGTTCAATGACTGAACTTAAAGAGCTAGCACGCACAGCTGGAGTTAGCGTGGTTGAAACAATTATCCAGCGCAGAACTCCTGACCCGCGCACTTTGCTAGGAAAGGGGAAGCTTGAGCAGGTTGTTCTGCGTTGCCTCGCGCTGGGCGCGGATCTCCTAATTTTTGATGCTGAGCTAAAACCCGGACAGTGGAGAGTTATTACTAATCTTACCGAGCTCAAAGTTATAGACCGCAGTATGTTAATTTTGGATATATTCGCGCAGCGCGCTAGTAGTAGTGAGGGAAGATTGCAGGTAGAACTGGCGCAACTAAAATATAATCTCCCGCGCTTGGTTGAGAAAGATACAGGGCTATCACGATTAACCGGTGGTATTGGTGGCCGTGGGCCGGGCGAGACAAAGTTAGAGATTGGCCGCAGACGCATTCGCGATCGAATCGTTGATTTGGAAAAGCGAATCGATGCACTTAGTGGTCAGCGCGGACTTAGGCGCCAAAAGCGACAGGCCCAGGGAATTCCACAGATTTCAATACTTGGCTACACTAACGTCGGGAAAAGTACTTTGTTCAATGCGCTCACGCAAAGCAACGTGTTAGCTGAAGATAAGCTCTTCGCAACGCTTGATCCGGCGCAACGCCGCATAATGCTGCAACGCTGCTATAGCGACCGTGCGCCAGATATGGTCCCAGCTATATTGAGTGACACGGTGGGATTTATTCGAGACTTACCTCAGGAACTGCGTAGCGCTTTCCGCGCCACGCTTGAGGAGCTCTATGAGGCCAGTGTGCTTGTGCATGTTTTGGATGCCTCAGATCCAGATGTACTGACCAAGAAGTCATCAGTTGATGCGACTCTTCAAGAGATGAATTTGGGAGATCGCAATCTGATCGTAGTTCTAAATAAAATCGATGCAGTGCCGGCTAGCGAATGGCAGTCGCTAGCTGAGCGCCTTGGGGCTGTCGCCATATCAGCGCGCACGCGGGATGGCTTTGATGAGTTGAGACGCCGCATGCTGGCAGGCTTAGCTGCGCCAGTTGATAATCGCACGGCATCGCTCTAGCCTGCATAGGCAGAAGTTATCACGAACAGGCCTGTTCCCAGCGGCTAAGCCTGCATTAAGCTAGAAATGTCTGATATTTCCTTAGGGAAGCCAGGGCTGAGTATTTCACAGCCACGTTTGGTGACAAGCACGTTATCTTCTATGCGTATACCGCAAGCTGGCACTCTTCCAACTGCCTTAGAGAAGTACAAACCTGGCTCTATGGTGAATACCATCCCCTCGGTCAATGTTGCCTCGTTATTTCCTCTGTGGTGACTAAGGTCATGTACATCCAAGCCAAGCGAATGGCCTATGCCATGCGGAAAATAGGGCCGGAAAGCCTTCTTGCTAAGTAGATCTGAGGTTTTGCCCCGCAGTACCTTTAGACCCTTTAGTCCCTCAGTCAGGACTCTAGCCGCAGCGTTATATACTTTGAGAATCTTTACTCCATGACGGACCTCTCGAAGTGCGGCCTTCTGCGCAGCAAGAACACAGCTATATAAGTCGCGCTGAATTGGGCTCCATAGTCCGCTGACTGGGATAACTCTTGTTATGTCTCCGCTGTACATTTCATATTCAGCACCGCAGTCAATTAGGAGCAACTCATCCTTTTTAAGCTTGCGTCTCATGCTCTCATAGTGCAACGTCGCGGCCGACGGGCCACTTGCTACTATTGTACCGAATCCACAGGTCGCTCCGTTCATGCCGAACACATACTCAATGGTTCTCGCTACTTCATACTCGTACATGCCCGCAGCAACTTGCTCAGCAACGAAGCCTAAGGCTTGATTGGTAATCGCATTGGCCCGTCGAATCAAGGCAACTTCAGCAGGTTCTTTAATTAGTCGCAGTGGTTCCAGCACGCTGTCGCTATGAGAGAAGTGCAAGGGGAGCGCTCCGCGTTCATGCGAGGGTAGCTCAAATAGATACTGTGCCAGGCGCCGGGCTTGTGTGCCTGCTGTGTTTTGATAGATCAAATGTTCATGGTTCTTGACCTTAACCCGCAACTCAGTTTGCATGTCCTTGGCTACAATCAGCTCTGCCCCCAAATTTGCGGCCAGCTCTTTTGGGCTTGGTTGTTTTCCTTCCCACAGTTGCTTGATCGGGCTGTGCGGCGGAGCGATCAGAATAGGGCGCTTGTGCTCAGAGCTAAGCAACAAGGAGCAGTCCTGTATTTCGCTGCCAGTAAGATAGTAAAAATCGCTGTTCGCTCGGTAGTGATAGTAGGTGTCTCGACTGCGAATAGTCTGAGGGGCAGAGCTCAACACCATTACGCTAGAGTGCGGCAGCGTTTTTAGCTTGGAAATGACGCGGCGGATTCTGCTGAGGTAATTTACGTTCATATGCTTAAGGCTCATTGGTAGAAGTCATATTAAGCTTTCGCTAATTAAGCACACTGTGAGCCTGCTTAATAGGTAAAATATCCAATAGCTTCAGAGATCTAGGAAGTTGAGTCGTTTTCCGTGTGCTAAAGAAACTGTTCGTTCTTGCTAAGTTGCTTGTTTGACAGTCTCTAGTCTTTTCTGTATGTTACGGCCTCGATTTCGTTTGAGGCAAAGTATGAAAGACGGTATTCATCCTCCTTACCATGACGCAAAAGTTTTCTGCGCTGGTTGCGGTAGCACATTTAGCACTGGCTCAACTCGGCCAGAATTGAGAATTGCGATCTGCTCTGCTTGTCATCCTTTCTATACTGGCAAGCAAAAGATTATCGACGTCGAAGGACGCGTTGATCGCTTCATGAAGAAGTATTCTAAGTCAGCCAAGTCTGCTGCAAAGTAGCAACTGGCGGTGAGATCTGTTATCCAACGGGTAATATTAGTTGCCGTGCTTGGGCTAAGCATGCCCTTTGGCTGCACTCGCTCGAGCGAGACCGGTCTTGCGCCTGGAAATTTTCCTCCCACCACATCATATCCGTCTTTGGATGGCGGAAAGCTTATTAGTCTTAGCGACTTCCAGGGGAAAGTTGTGCTTTTGAATATCTGGGCTACTTGGTGTGGGCCGTGCGTTCAAGAAATGCCGGGACTAGAGCGTCTGTACGCAAAATATAAGGACAAGGGCTTGGTGGTACTGGCTGTGGCTGTAGATGACAGCCAAGAGAGCGTGGAGCAGTTTCGTCGACAATATGGACTTAGCTTTCCAATCGCCTTGGATGATGACGGGCAAATTAAGGCTGATTATCAGATTAGTGGAGTGCCGGAGACCTTCATTATAGGGCGAGATGGTCGCTTAGTTCTACTGCCTGATCCCGAGGATGGAGAACTGGTCGTTCGGATTACAGGACCACGGCGTTGGGATAGCCCCAACAGCCAAGTGCGATTTGAGAAGTTGCTGAAGAAGTAGCTACCCAGAAAATCATTTTGCGATCCTGATCAATGCTGTCTTCTCGCGGAAATTATTTTTTGGAACAGCTTATAACTGCCCCCGTCAAGCTAGCAGTATCAAGGGTCAATTTTTAGGCGCTAGTGCGTGAATAGCATCGAAGGTCAGCTAAAACCAGCGCACCCTCAGGGGCGCCGCCTTGGTCTGAATCAACAGTAATATTGGAATTGCTAGGTGGCTCCAGTGGCGTTGCTTGTCTCTGTCTTTCCTCCGCAGCAAAACTGCGTCCGGGTACTAGATCCATTCCACCAACAAAAAGTGGCTCGTTCGTCGAGGTTGACATGCCAACGTCGCGTGCTGTGGTAGGTACTGTTAACATCGCTTAACCATTTTGAGGGGTACTAATAATGCCAGCCTCGCCGCAGTGAGCGCAGCAGCTATAGGCAGCCAGATGATCATAAATCACCCGTTTGTTCTATTTATCATCCCGTGTGGGCTTAATCAAAATTTGTGCGCAAAAAAGTTAACAAGCTCCTGGGCATACTATCTGGCCTAGTATTACTAGAAGCTATCTCAAAAATGGCTTCTAGTCGCGCCAAGGATGGCGCGGCTAAGGCCGAAGGCGTTTGTAGCCAGGCTCGGTATGAGCACTTTTGGCCCCATGCCGAGCTCGGAGCGATTCAAAGATAGGCAGGAGCCCATTTTTGAAATGACTTGTAGAAAGGGAGGCCGGCGCGCTGTATCTTGCCTAGTAATCTTCTAGGGGCCCAGATGCGCTTAGGGGGCAGTGTTTAACGGAAATGCGATTAATCACTTACTAGGAGCAGCGAACAGTTGTTTCTCCGTCCGCAGAGGACAGGCTTAAAGAGCTAAGTTTTCCATCTTGTACCGTAACTGAGCCGGATAACTCGAGGCTTACGGCTTCAGCTGATCCCTCAATGTAGCTCAGTGTGGCGGTAGCGCTGTAGTCACTTAGCTTAATAACTACTGAACCATTAAGGGTAGCTGTAAGCCCGCCGCCTGTGCTCTTGGCATTGTTGACGGCAAGCGACAAGGTGTCGTTTCCGCTCTGAATGGTGTTGACACCGTTTTCCGTGAAAAGCTTTACGCTGTCTTCGCTGTCGGCAGGACGAGTGATGGAACAGTCAAAGTTCGTTGCCAAGTCGACCGCATAGACAGACCCCTCAATGATGGTGGTGAACTGGCGATTGGGGTGCAGCAATGTTGCCACAGCAGTGTAGTTGAAAGGAGGCTCTGCCACATCACGCCCTATATCCACTCCAACTGGGCCGGGCAGGGCTGTGGTGCGAATCTGAGTAGCGAATAATTTACGATTAACAAAGAATTCAAATTTAATTGGGAAGTGTGCGTAGCCTTCGTTCGAGACTGTAGCGTCAGCCAAGATCTTAATGCCTTGCCCCACATGTTTGACTTCTACCGATAAGGTAGGATTGCGGTGGCCACGATCGACGTCATCGCCAATACCTTCCGTAATGAGGATATTACTAGGAGCAGCCGTGGGTGTAGCAGTCTGCGCATGCGCTAGATTTACGAAGGAAAGTGCTACTGCAGAAAATAATCCTAGCTTAATCCGACTCATAAAAGGCTCCGAGTATAAACCTAAAGCATTACCGCAATGGCAACTGGCTGCTCTAACAAGCATGCCGTGAAGAACAAGCGCTCGCGACCCTAACGGACATCTCCTTCGAAGCCACGAGCTTTAACTAGGATGCCAGAGCTAGGTCAAAAGCGGTAGAAGCTTTTGTTGTTTCAATGGTCAGGATCAATCTGTGTTTTATCTATCTTTCCAAGTGCAAGCAGCCAAAGCACAATATAAGGAGTTATTCCGCAACACGGGCGAAATATAGCCGATATGATTCAGAGCGCATGCTATAGGGCAGGTCTTATATTTGGCCTATTCGTACAGTTGGTGGCTTGCACTCCAGCCCAGGACAGCGCCCGTGAGACCCCCTCAATTGGGCAGCTGGCTAATCGCCAACTGTCCCCGCAGGAGTCTCAAGAGTTACTAGACCGAGTTGGTCAAAACTGGCTCTATGGAAATGGCATTGGTGAAACTGCACTAACAGCCGGCTCAATCTTTGTGTTCCCGCCGTATGCGCTATATGTTTTAGGTAATGCAGCTCTTAGTCTTGGTGGCTACGAGCAGGTCCGGCTATCTAATGCTCTCCCGGAAGAGGAGCGTAAGAATTGGCTGAGTGTTTACGATGAAGTAACCTCTGGTCCGGGACGTTTGAATGCGGCTGTGTCCGGAAGGGAGTTTATTACACGCGAAAGGGCTCGCGCCCGGATAGGAGAAGTGCTTCAGACTCCACCCGCTGGGACAAGCGTAGAGAAGCAGAAGAAGTAGGAAAGATCATGACAAATATAGGGTTAGTAGTTAGGCCAGGAAATGAGCAAGCGCTAGAGCTTGGCAAGGAATTGCTGCGTTGGTCCGCTAAGCATAATCATCGAGTTTTATTCGAGCAAAAGTCTGCTGAGATGTACGGGGCTGAAGGTCTCGTGGTCGAGGAGTTGGTAAGAAAAGCTGATCCCATCGCTATTTTGGGTGGTGACGGTACGATGATTGGAGTGGCGCGCTATGTGGGACAGTCCTCGCCTTTATTGGTAGGCGTAAATTTTGGGACGCTGGGTTTTTTGACCGAACTATCGCCACAGGATTTGTTGCCTGTTATTGAGCGGCTTGTATCTGGAGATAAAAAAATTGAAATAGCTGAGCGATCCCTCCTGCGCTGTGAAGTTTTGCGCGACGAAAAACGTAAAGAGCGCTGCGTGTTCTCGTCTCAAGCGGTCAATGATGTGGTTATTCAGAAGGCTGCACACAACCGTCTACTGGATCTGGATGTGGCTGTTAATGGCGAGGATGTCGTGCGCGTGCGCAGTGACGGGCTAATAATTGCCACTCCGACCGGCTCAACTGCTTATTCATTGGCCGCTGGAGGGTCAATTGTTCACCCTGAATTGGACGTTTGCTTGGTTACGCCGATTTGCGCCCACTCTTTGACGCTGCGGCCACTGGTTCTGGGATTATCCAATGTGATCGAGGTTAGAGTGCCTCAGTACGATGGGCATGTAGTAGCGGTGGCAGATGGGCAGGTGCGCGTTGATCTTCATCCGGGCGATCGGGTGCATGTAACAAAGTCTAAGTTCAAGGTGCGCTTTGTGAATTCGCCGCATAAATCTTATTTTGGAATTTTGCGTGGCAAGCTTAATTGGGGGATCGCCAATCGCTCGGAGTGAGTAATGTTACGTGAGCTTCAGATTTCTAACGTCGCCATCATTGAACAGCAAACCATCTGCTTTGGTCCGGGCCTCAATGTTTTAAGTGGGGAGACTGGCAGCGGTAAGTCGATCGTTCTGCACGCGATAGAGTTCTTGCTAGGCGCCCGGCCGCGTCCGCACTTTATTCATGCTGGAACCGAGGAGGCAGAAGTTCAGGCACTTTTTGAAATGAGCGACGCCACACCTGAAGCGCGTCGAGCAGTTCAAGAGCTGGTAGGAGGCGATGAGTTTACGCTTTGCAGAAGTCTAAACTCTGCTGGCCGTAGTCGCGTGTATATAAATGGCAAAATGGGCACACTCGCCACTTTAAGTGAGCTAGCCTCAAAGGTAGTAAATATTTGTGGACAGCATCAGCATGTGCGCCTACTGGAGCCAGCCTCGCACCGTGAGTTTTTGGATGGGTTTGCTGGTGCTGAACAGCAAGTAGAAAAATTGAGTCGTTTGTACCGGGAGATGAAAGAGACTGCGCGTCGACTTCGCGATCTTGAGGAAGGCAGTCAGCGCGCAGCGCGCAGAAGAGCCGAATTGGAATTTATAGTGGAAGAGCTCTCCAAGGTCGAACTCGAGCCAGGGACTCGCGCACGCCTAGAGGCTGAGGTCAAGCTGCTGTCGCGGGCCGGCGATATAGTGCAGGGTTTGGCCAGTGCTAGAGATTTTATAGGTAGCGAAGGTGGCATAAATGAGCAGTTAGGGCGATTGGAAGCCTTACTTGCCGATGTGGCCGTAAAATTTGACTCTGTCTCTCCATTGCTGAGAGAGGCCAGAGATATTTCAGCTGCAGCTGAGGACCTGCTTCGAAAAATAGATAAAGCCGCGCAGTCTGTGGAGCTTAATCCTGAATTGTTAGACCAACGCCGTGAAGAGCTGGCTGAAATTGCTAGATTGGAGCGTAAGTATCGTCTAAATGACGAGGCCTTGTGCGCGCTGCTCCAAAGCGCGCGAGCAGAGCTTTCGGGGGTCGGAGAAGAGTCGGATGTTAGTGAGCTAAGGGCAAAGCTGAGCCAACTTGAGTTCGCGTGTCAGGAGTTGGCGCGAGAAATAACCAAAATTCGTGAGCGTGGAGCGCGTAAGTTGGAGAAGGCAGTGGAGGGGGAGCTGGCTGAGCTCGCGATGCAGACAAAGTTTAGGGTCTCCTTAGAGCCAGATGATTTGAGTACATTTGGGTGCGATCGAGTCGAGATGCTCATTGCCCCTAACCCAGGTACCCCCGCGTTGCCGTTGCGCGAGATTGCCTCCGGTGGGGAGTTGGCTCGCATTACGCTAGTACTAAAGAAGCTGCTTCGCGAAAAGTCCGGCGTTAATGTGCTGGTTTTTGATGAGGTCGATTCAGGTATCTCGGGCGGGGTGGCTAGGGCGGTGGGCGAAAAGCTCAAGGACTTAGCCAAGCTTTCGCAGGTTATTTGCATTACCCATTTGCCGCAGGTAGCAAGCCTTGCACAGCACCATTTTCTTGTGGGCAAAAGGGCCGGCAAGCGCACTGTGAGCGTAATTCGTGAGCTTAGCGGAGAGGAGAAAATAGAGGAAATTGCAAGAATGTTAGCTGGTTATCAGGTGACTGCCGCTTCTAGAGAGTCCGCTAGGGAGCTTTTATCATCTAAATCTTCAGGCCTAAGCGGCGGAAAGTAGAACGCTTTTTGGCTATAGTCGTTGGCATTTGATTCTGACGGGCAGATCTCGTAGCCTTTGTGTTTGTTGTCAGGGTAAAACGAGGGGGGCTTGTCGTGGTTTCCGCCTGTGCTCCAGATGGTGCACATTCGGAGGCTCGCAGTACTGTTGTCAGGCATGTCGAGGTTGGTTTAAGAAGTTTAAAGTGTATGAAGCTCCTCAATAAGGATTACTGCTTGTGGATCGTGCCCCCTAATGAGGGCAAGGTCCGTAAGTACCGTCTCACATTGCGCCGCGTCATTGCAGCTTTTGTTGCCGCAATGATGCTCGGGGGTGTATTTGTATACATGCTGGGCGACTATGCCAGACTGCAGATATCCCGTGTCGAAACCTACTTCTCTCTTCGTAAGTTAACCTCTGAAAGGAATAACCTTTTAGAGCGCACCCAGTCGCTTAGGGCCCAGGTACAAGACCTGCAGCATACAACTAACAAGGCAGCTAATTACGAGGCAGACATAAAGCTGCGACTTGAGCAGTTGGCTGGCCTCGTAGAATCAGCGACATCCTTGGGCGTATTTGATAAACGTGGGGCTGTTAAGCCAGATAAGAAAGAAGGGGTCGGGGGAGCTGAAATTGATTGCAAAGGCAGTTCCTGTGATGGGCTTCCAAGTGCAGATTCCGGTGACGATAGTCCGATGGCGTCGTGGTCTGGTCAGACACCAGCTAATGATCCTGAGCTAGTGGCCCTATTGGATAAGCTAATAGAGGCGATTAAAGTCATCCCTTTTGGGCTGCCCGCTGTGGGCGATGTTAGCTCGTTTTTTGGTGTTCGTGTTTCTCCCTTTGAGCATAGCCTGCGTATGCACGAGGGAATTGATTTTTCACTTCCTTACGGCGCCAAGGTTTTTTCCTCAGCCTTTGGAGAGGTCGCTGAGGTCGGCTGGAATTCGACATATGGGCTAAGGGTTGATGTCCGCCACAATAACCGCATTATCACTCGCTACGCTCATTTGTCGAAGGCGCTGGTTAGACCAGGTCAGAAGATCGCCCGAGGCGATGTCATTGGCTTGGCTGGCTCCACAGGGCGTTCCACTGGGCCCCATCTGCATTTTGAGGTGCTTGTTGATCGTCAGCCTAAAAACCCGGCTCGGTTCCTAGAGCTGGCCAAAAAGCTAGATACTGCGCTCTAAGAGATTGCAATTTTAGTTGCCATCTCCCTTTCTCTCTTGCGGCATTTTCGTGATACATTGCCGCAGCATATGGTTTCTCAAGTTTGTTATCGCAATCTAAGAGTTGCTGTTCCGGAATTTGGCCGCTCTTCAGCGCAAGCTCCTCGCGGGCCTATTTTTGCCTTGAGGCTCATTTCTGAGTCTGGCGGTATTCTGAGCGGATTCCTGCCACTGCTCTCGTTGGCTTTGTTGATTGGGGTTGGCTTGTACTTTTTCGGCGCTGTTGTTCCGCCGGGAATGATGGGGGTGCGACAGGTAATGGTTGGACCGGCACAGGGGTTTGGAGATCGTGGCCTAAAGCCTGGTTACCATATTGTAATTCCTTCTTACTCCACGATTCACCTGGTTCCCGTTACTTTGCAGCTTTTTAATATGCAAAGACGCAGCGAAGAAGGGCTCGAAGGAGTGGGCCCTCTCGAAATTCAAACCGCCGACCGCGCGATTATTGACGTTGACCTCTCGGTCGTTAGTCGCTTTTTTGATCAGCCCGCCGAAGTGGGTGAAGCGCATGGTGGTCCAGCCGAGCTACTAACTAATATTGGGCTAAGCGCAGATCGTTGGAATAACCATATTCGCAGAACGGTGGACGATCAGTTGAAGCGCACGCTGGGGCGACTTAGCACATCTGATTTCTATGATCCTGACAAACGAGAAGAGCAGGTTAAAGAAGCGCTTGACCACGCCAACAAGATACTTACCAGAGATGGTATATTGCTTGAGGCTATTTTGCTTAGACGCTTCACATATCAAGCTGAACGCATAGACAATGCGATTTTCCAGAAAAACTTGCAGGTGCAGGAAGAGCGGCTCAATGAGGCTGCTAGCGATTTGGCCAAGGCCCAAGCAGACTTGGAGCAGGCTGCTGCCGAAGCGGACGCCCAGATCCAAACTAAGCTGGTGGAAGGCGAAAACCAGGCAAAAGTTATTCGCTCTGAGGGTGAATTGTATGAGGCAAAGAAAAAAGCTGAAGCTGATTTGCTAGTCGCGAAAGCTAAAGCGGAGGTCGATCGGCAGCGCGCAGGTGCACTGGCCCAAGCGGCCGGTGCTCAGATATTTGTTGCACGCGAGATGGCGCCGCTGCTTTCCACTCTAAAAGGTGGAATTGTGAGCGACCCAGACCCCTTTGACATGCAGCGTTGGATCAAAAGACTGGGGGTCGATCGCAAATGAAGGCACTTAGAACGGCGCTAGCAGCTATTTCTCTTTTGGCGCTTTGTGGATGCCAAACCATGAAGCCAACTGAAGTGGGGGTACGTTTTCGGCGTCTACCTCCGTTTGCTCTGGGTGGAATTTCAAGTCATGTGGTTTCTCCAGGCGAGACTACATTGGTGATGCCGTGGGACTCAATCTATAGATTCGATGTGTCGGTGAAAGATATCTCTTGGGGCGCACACAGCGTTGATTCAGGTGGCAAGGTCGCTAGCGATTTTGTTTACACCAGAGCGCTAGATGGGAATGAGGTTGCTCTGGGAGTTACTATCCGTTATCGAGTGTTGCCCGAAGCGGATAAGTTAGCCAAATTAATTAGCGAAGGAGCTGTTGATGACGCTGCGGTTCGCGCCTTGATAGTAGCGATAGGTCGCGCCGATATCAGGACCTCAATGAACGAACTCGAGACCTCAAAGTTTCTAAATGACAAGTCGCGCTATGAAGCCATCGATCGTGCGCGTGACTCCATGCGCTCGCGCTTGCAACGTTACGGAATTGAGATTGTGGGTGTTGCCCTGGACGGATATCGCTTTGAGCGTGTGCTGCCTGACGGAACCATCGATAGCAGCTACCAGGATAAACTAACTGAAATTCAGAAGCTTCGAGAGGATACCGGAAGAGAGAAGTCGCGCATTGCGACTATTAAGGCTAAAAAGCTGCAAGAGCTTAATAACGCCGTAGCGGTCGTGAATCGTCAAGTAGCAGAGGCGCAGGGCTTTAAGAAGCAGGCCACGCTGCGTGGGGATGGCTATTATCAGGCTAAGGTTAATGAGGCACTTTCTATCGCCGCACAGGGTAAGGCTGAAGTGGAAGGATTGCTTGAGCAGGTTAACGCGCTTGCAGGGCCAGGCGGTGAGGCTTTGCTCCGGCTTGAGTTGTCCAAGCAGCTTATGAGCGCTGGACCGCGTTATTTTGTAGTTGGTGAACACTCTGGAAATGGCGCCATAGACGTTAAGCGCACTGATTATAATGACCTAATTGCCCAACTTGGCCTTATTGAGGCGAACCAGGTTAAGGCTAGCCCGAACCTTAGTTCAGCGGTAAAAACAGGTACAGATAAAGTTTCAGGTGTTGATGGAGATAAAAAACCATGAGTAGTCGAAAGAAGATTGCCCTTATCGGTGCAGGTCAAATTGGTGGAACCCTAGCTTTGCTGGCGGGCTTGCGAGGGCTTGGAGATGTAGTCCTGTATGACGTGGTCGAAGGAATGCCGCAGGGTAAGGCGCTCGATCTAACCCATGTTGGTCCAGTGTTTGGTCTCGACTTCAATATTAAGGGCACTAACGCTATCGAAGATATCGCGGGAGCCGACGTTTGTATCGTTACCTCCGGCATACCACGTAAACCAGGCATGAGCCGTGATGACTTGGTTAAGACTAACGCCGACATCGTGCGCAAGGTAGGCGAGGGAATCAAGAAGAATGCCCCTAAAGCTTTCGTTATCGTGATTACCAATCCGCTTGATGTGATGACTTACTTGATGCAACAAGTGACTGGCTTCCCAGCTGCTCGCGTATGCGGAATGGCCGGTGTGCTTGACACTGCGCGCTACCAGGCACATTTAGCCGAAGACTTAAGGGTCTCTACTACTTCTGTATCGGCATTCGTTTTGGGCGGCCATGGCGATGACATGGTGCCAGTGCGTTCATATACATCCTGTGGTGGTATTCCAATTGAGCGCATGATGGCCAAAGAGAAGCTCGACGCAATTGAGAAGCGCGTGCGAGGCTCAGGCGGAGAAGTGGTGGCGCTGCTTAAGACTGGCTCGGCATTTTACTCGCCTGCCGCGTCGGCAATCCTAATGGCTGAGGCCTACCTGCACGACAAAAAGAAGTTGATGCCAGTTGCTGCGTACTGTAACGGTGAATATGGAGTTAAGGGCATCTATTTAGGCGTTCCAGTAATACTTGGCGCCGGCGGCGTAGAGAAAGTCATTGAGATTGAACTATCTGCTCAGGAGAAGGGACAGCTTGAAAAGAGCGTGAGCAGCGTGCGTTCAGTAATATCTATCTTGTAGGAGGCGGCGTGACGGAGAAGGTTGAAACAGGTTGGTATTTCCTGTTGCGTAGGTTGCACTCCCTAACAGGGATAGTTCCGATCGGCGGGTTCTTGTTGTTTCATTTTTTTGAGAACGCGTCAGCTCGGCACGGTGCTGAAGCATTTAATCAGACGGTACTGAAGATCTCGGAGATGCCTTACATTTACGTGATGGAAGTTGCGGTACTTCTGTTGCCAATCCTTTTTCATGCCGTGTTTGGACTGTTTATAACAGCCTCTTCGCGACCTAATGTCGCGAACTACGGTTACGCAAGAAATTGGGCTTATTTTTTTCAGCGCGTGAGCGGTATAATTGCTTTTGCTTATATCGCCGTGCACGTGCTTACTACCAGAGCTTGGGCCTTGTTCATTAAAGGATCTGCGATTACCTTCGCAGATATGCAGTCGATGCTAAATCGTCCTGCGGTGTTGAGCTTGTACGTTCTTGGTATTATCGCTGTGACATACCACTTTAGTAACGGACTGTGGAGCTTCTCCATCACTTGGGGCTTGGTGCGCACAGCAGAAGGGCAGCGTCGCTTAGCCGCAGCTACAATGGGGCTGTTCGCAATTTTGTGTGCAGTTGGCCTGGATATCCTTTCGGCCTTCGTGCTTAACCAGAGCATGTTCGCACGCTTAGCCAGTATCTTCTTGGGAGCATAGTATGGCCGCAGCATCAGAAGTAATAGTCGTCGGTGGAGGCTTAGCCGGTCTTTCTGCTGCCATGAAGTTGGCGGAACTGGGGGCCAAGGTTAAAATCTTTTCTATTGTTCCGGTTAAACGCTCCCATAGCGTATGCGCTCAGGGCGGTATAAATGCAGCTGTGAACATTAAGGGCGAAGGCGACAGCGTCGAAGAGCACTTCGACGATACTATTTACGGAGGCGATTTCCTCGCCAATCAGGGCCCGGTTAAAGAGATGACCGCCATGGCCCCAGAGATCATATTCCTATATGACCGCATGGGAGTTCCATTTAACCGCACAGATGAAGGAAACCTGGACTTTCGCCGCTTCGGCGGAACTAAGCATCACCGAACAGCCTTTGCGGGGGCAACTACGGGACAGCAGTTACTATACGCCTTGGACGAGCAAGTAAGGCGTCGCGAGAGCGAGGGTAAGATTGAGAAATTCGAGTTTTGGGAGTTTCTGTCGGCCGTCATCGATAGCGAAGGGATATGCCGCGGAATAGTAGCCGTCGATGTGCGTACGCTAGAGACGCGCGTGTTTCGCGCCGATGCGGTCATGCTTTGCACCGGCGGGTTGGGGATAGTCTTTGGTAAGTCTACCAACTCAATGGTCAATACGGGCACCGCAGCATCCGCCGTTTATCAGCAGGGAGCTGTGTTTGCCAATGGCGAGTTTATTCAGGTGCACCCGACTGCAATTCCTGGCCTAGATAAGCTGCGCCTTATGAGTGAGTCCGCACGTGGAGAAGGTGGCCGTGTATGGACCTATAAAGATGGCAAGCCTTGGTACTTTCTTGAGGAAAAGTATCCAGCCTACGGAAATCTGGTGCCACGAGATATAGCTACCAGAGAAATCTTTGACGTATGCGTAAGGCAGAAGCTAGGCGTAAACGGCGAGAATATGGTGTTTTTGGATTTGAGCCACCTGTCCAAAGAGTTTCTCGATAAGCGGCTCGGTGGAATTTTAGAGATTTATGAAACATTTGTAGGTGATGATCCACACAAAGTGCCAATGAAGATTTTCCCGGGCATGCACTATAGCATGGGCGGACTTTGGGTAGATTATAATCTGATGACTTCGGTGCCCGGGCTTTTCGCCGGTGGTGAGTGTAACTATGAATACCACGGAGCAAATAGACTGGGCGCTAATGCCTTGCTTAGCTGCACATTTGATGGGCTAAAGGGTGGTCCCAAGATCGTAGAGTATTGTAAGTCACTCAAGCGCAAGAGCAGCGATGTCGCTGATAGCGTATTTGTATCAGAGCACCGCCGTATGCAGGAGACTGTGGATCGCATCTCTAAGATGCGCGGAAGCGAGAACGTTTTCCGACTGCATCAGACGCTTGGCGAAGCCATGACCAATAACGTCACTGTGGTCAGGAACAATAAGGATTTGGCCAGCACGCTCCAGCTTATTCGTGAGTTGAAGCAGCGCGCAGCTCACATCGGCATTTGCAGTAGCACTAAGGCTTACAACCAAGAGTTACTGTTCATTAACCACTTCTGGAATATGTTGGAATTGGCAGATGTGATTACCTCGGGCGCATTGGCCCGTAACGAAAGTCGCGGCGCGCACTATAAGCCCGACTTCCCGGAACGCAATGACGACGAATGGTTGAAGACAACCATGGCGCGCTGGAGCAAGGACGGTCCAAAGCTTAGTTACGACAAGGTTGATGTAAGCTTCATTAAGCCGCGTAAGCGCGTCTATAACGTCGACAAAAAGGCCGGAGCAGCACAGTCTGCGGCAGCCTAATCATTCAAGGAGAATATCAGTATGTCGGACAATGCCGGGCACTCGAGCAATGGACATCACGCGGGCTCAGTTGGCGCTTCTAGCGGTAGCAGAAAGATTCGAGTAAAGGTGCGTCGACAAGACGGGCCAGATACGCTGCCGTATTGGCAGGAATTTGAGCTTCCCTACGCGCCAGGCCATAACGTGCTGTCAGTCCTGATGGAAATTAGAAAGAACCCAGTCGATATCACCGGCACTCCTGTAGAGCCAGTGGTGTGGGAGTCGAATTGCCTTGAGGAAGTTTGCGGCGCCTGCTCGATGGTTATCAATGGGCGTGCTCGACAGGGCTGCACCGCCTTGATTGATAAGCTCGAGCAGCCAATTGTGCTCGAGCCCATGAACAAATTTCCAGTGTTGCGTGATCTTGCAGTTGATAGAACTCGCATGTTCGATAACCTTAAGCGCGTCAAAGCATGGGTTGCGATCGATGGTAGCTATGCCCTTGGTCCAGGGCCTAAGCAAGACCCAGCCGAAGCACTTGAGCGCTATAAAATGTCTACATGCATGAGCTGTGGGGTGTGCTTGCAAGTTTGCCCGCAGGTAAGCGTGGATAATTCATTTGTTGGTGCCGCTATAATTAACCAAGTCCGTCTATTCAATTCGCATCCAACTGGAGCCTACCAGTCCGGAGAACGGCTGGACGCTTTGATGGGAGAAGGTGGCATAGCTGATTGTGGAAACGCACAAAACTGTGTCCAGGCCTGCCCAAAGAAGATTCCACTTAGCGAGTCAATCGCTGAAGTCGGATTCGACGTAACTAAGCGCGCTCTTCGCAAATTTTTGGGAGCTTAGTACAGCTCTGTAGTACTGAGGAAATATTATGAACTTACATGAATACCAATCCAAACAAATGATGGCCTGCTACGGGCTACCAGTACTTAAAGGCTATGTCTGCCACACCGCCGGCGAAGTCGAGGCTGCCGCTGATAATCTTAAGTCTCCTGTGTGCGTGGTTAAGGCCCAGGTGCATGCGGGAGGCCGTGGTAAGGCAGGCGGTGTTAAGGTTGCCAAGAGCCCAGCAGAAGCCCGCATTTGGGGGGAAAAGATTCTGGGTATGAAGTTAGTCACTCCACAGACTGGCGACAAGGGCAAGTTGGTGCGCAAGGTGTATGTTGAAGCCGGATGCCAAATTGAGCGTGAGTTCTATCTAAGTTTTCTCGTCGATCGTGCGCGACGCTGCGTTTCCATTGTCGCTTCCACAGAAGGTGGGATGGAAATTGAGGAGGTCGCCCACAAACATCCTGAAAAGATAATCACCGTCGGTGTTGACTCGCGCGTGGGCTTGCAGCCATTCCAGTGCACAAAGTTGTTGTTGTCGCTTGGGCTAAACACAGCTTTGCTAGCCTCTTTCAGCGACTTACTGGGCAAACTCTATCGCATGTTTATGGAGCGCGACTTGTCTCTGCTGGAGATTAATCCGCTCGTCCTAACCAAAGAGGGTGGCTTCGTAGTTTTGGATGCAAAGTGCGCCGTTGATGATAATGCTCTATTTCGTCAGTCCGGCTTGAAGGAGTGGATGGACTATGACGAGCAGGATGCAAGGGACCTGCGCGCCAATAAATTCGGGCTAAGTTATGTTGGCTTAGACGGCAACATCGGTTGCATGGTAAACGGAGCCGGTTTAGCCATGGCCACAATGGACATCATAAAGTTCTTTGGAGGTCAGCCAGCTAACTTCTTGGATGTCGGAGGAGGAGCTTCGAAAGAGACCGTAACCGAAGCCTTCAAAATTCTTCTTTCAGACGAGAATGTAAAGGGAATTTTGGTGAACATTTTCGGCGGAATTATGAAGTGTGACGTCATCGCCGCAGGTATCGTCGAAGCAGCACGCGAACTCAGCGTAAAGGTTCCTTTGGTCGTCAGACTGCAAGGTACTAACGTTGAAATCGGTCGAAAGATTTTGTCGGACTCGGGCTTGCGTATCACGCCAGCCGACACGATGGATGATGCAGCGCGTAAAATCGTAGACGCAGTTAAGAAGTGAGGTCAACATGAGCGTTTTAGTTAATAAATCAACCAAAGTCATTACCCAAGGGATGACCGGTAAGACCGGCTCGTTCCATACTCGCGCTTGCCGGGATTACGGAACGCAAATGGTGGCCGGAGTTGGCCCAGGCAAGGCTGGTCAAGAATTTGAGGGCATCCCACTCTACAATACCGTGGCTGATGCGAAGATCGCGACAGGAGCTACTGTTAGCGTGATTTACGTTCCACCTCCGTTTGCAGCTGACGCAATCATGGAAGCTGTGGATGCAGACCTTGACCTAACTATCTGCATCACTGAGGGAATCCCAGTTTTGGACATGCTAAAGGTCAACGCCTTCATGCAGGGGCGACGGACTCGTCTTATCGGACCAAACTGTCCAGGCATCATCACCCCTGGCGAATGTAAGATTGGAATTATGCCTGGGCATATCCATAAACCAGGGCGAGTAGGCGTCGTATCCCGAAGTGGGACTCTGACCTACGAAGCTGTGTTTCAACTGACGCAGCTCGGTATTGGGCAGTCAACTTGCATCGGAATTGGTGGAGACCCTCTCAATGGCACCAATTTCATAGACTGCCTTAATCTGTTCAATGAAGATTCAGCCACAGACGCAGTCATTATGATTGGTGAAATTGGCGGCAATGCTGAGGAGGCCGCTTGCGACTGGATAAAGGCCTATATGAAGAAGCCAGTTGTCGGCTTCGTGGCCGGAGCGACCGCACCGCCAGGTCGACGCATGGGACATGCAGGTGCCATTATTAGTGGTGGCTCGGGAACAGCTGACGCCAAGTTTGCTGCCATGGAAAGGGCAGGGGTCCACGCTGTGCGCTCACCAGCTGAACTCGGCGCAAAAATGAAATCAGTGCTCGGCGCACGGAAATAATCCGGTTAGCGACGGGCCCACAGCGCCGTTCTTTTTCGGAAGAATAAGAACGGCGTCTAGATATCTATTTGTAGCCCAATCTCAAAAACTTGATTTGGTGGAATGTGATAGAAGGCGGTGGCGCGCTGCGCATTTCTAGACATAAAGGCGAATAGCTTCTCTCGCCAAATCGCCATTCCAGGGCGCTTGGTGGCCAAAATAGTCTCTTTGCCCAAGAAAAAGCTGGCGTGATCCATGTCGATCGCTAACCCGGCTTGCGCACAGGCTCGCAAAACCTCACGAATCGATGGAGAATCCATAAAGCCATAGGAGGCCACAACCCGGAAAATGTTTTCACCCCTATCGGTAATCGTCACGCGCTCCTCTAAAGGTACACTCGGCACCGGCTCTGTGACAATCGTAACCAGAATCACCTTCTCATGAATGACCTTGTTGTGCTGAAAATTATGCAGAAGCGGCAGAGGCGTACCCTTCGATGCACCAGTCAAAAACACAGCTGTTCCGGGAACTCTACGTGGATTGTTGTCCTTCAGACTAGAAATGAAATCTCCCAAGGACATGCTCTTCTCCCTGAGGCGCGCCGATAACAACTCACGCCCCCTGTGCCAGGTGGCCATGATATTAAAGATAGATGCCGCTACAATCAGCGGGAACCAGCCACCGTTGGCAACCTTAAGCAAATTGGCTCCAAGAAAGGACAGATCCATCACCAGTAACAGCGAGGTCGCCAGAAGGCAGAGGAATAACGGCCATTGCCAAAGCCGCCAGGTCACAAAGAACATAAGTATGGTTGTGATAACCATGTCAGTAGCGACCGCCAACCCATAGGCAGAGGCAAGGTTGCTCGATGTCTGAAAGAAGAGCACCAGTGCTACGGTCATGATTAACAGTAACCAGTTAATGCGCGGAACATAGATCTGCCCAATCGCATGCGAAGACGTGTGGCGAATCTCGAAGCGAGGCAAATAGCCAAGTTGAATTGCCTGACGCGTGACAGAGAATGCACCAGTAATAACCGCCTGCGAGGCAATAACGGTAGTCGCGGTTGCAAGTGCGATCATCGGGTAGAGTCCCCCATTGGGCACTAAAGCAAAAAAAGGATTTTGAGAGGCAACCGGGCCACGCAAAAGCAGCGCAGTTTGTCCGAAATAATTGAGCAGTAATGCAGGTGATACAATCCAAAACCAGCTACGCATTATAGGGCTTCTGCCGAAGTGCCCCATATCAGCATACAAAGCTTCGCCACCCGTTAAGGCCAAAAATACCGACCCAAGTACAATAAAAGCTTCCCAGCCCTCGTTCCAAAGGAAGCTAAACCCGACCGCTGGATTTATCGCACTAAGCACCGCAGGAGTTTGGGCTATGCTGCGTAGACCGAGTATCGAAATAACCACGAACCAAACCGTCACAACAGGCCCAAATACCGCCCCAATACGAGCAGTCCCATGCCGCTGAAACAAAAATAATACCACCAGAATCGCAACCGTTATCGGTAGAATCCACGGAGAAAGTAGGGGAGTGGCCACTTCCAACCCTTCCACCGCACTCAATACTGAAATGGCAGGTGTAAGCATCCCATCCGCATACAGCAAAGAGGCACCTAAGATTCCAAGCAACGAAAGCCCCCAAGTGACGCGCTGCGGAAGAGCCGCTCCACGCCGACTAGCCAAGGCCATAAGAGACATGGTCCCGCCCTCACCGCGGTTGTCAGCATGCATGACGTAGTGCATGTACTTGACAGATATTGAGAGAAAAATGGCCCAGAAGATGACCGACATCACTCCCAGCACATTCGCGTCATTCACCGCTATGCTATGAGCGCCAAAAAAGCACTCGCGTACTGCGTACAAAGGACTAGTGCCGATGTCGCCAAAAACTACGCCAATCGCCGCAAGGGCAAGCTTCAGAGGACTCAATGACTGAGTGGAATGATCTTTGTTCACTGCTGTTTCAAACGTTAGAAATGGCTATACACGCTTACTCAAACCAATTAGGAATACGTAGACACCTTAGCCCCCAACCATTATGTAAAGATCGCAGCTGCAAGGCAAAGGTCAATCGCTAGGCCCTTTCATCAAATTAGGCATAAATTAAGTTATTTTGGCTCATAATTGTTGTAGCTGAGGCTCGCCGTTGGAAGAGCTAAAAGGGCCCTTAACACCCGTTAATCCCGTAGGCTTAGGAGAACCATGGCTGATTACGCAACGGCACTGTAGCTGGAGCCTGGTGCTTATGGAAATGGGCTTGGTAGCGCGCCACAACAAAGCTCACGTGCCGCTTCTCCAAGCCAGCAAAAACTTCGCTATCAACGCTTATATTTGAAGGCGCCAGGCCCTGCTGTATTAACTTAAATAGCGCAAGCGTTGCTGGTTCAAGCTCGTCATAGGTAAATCCGAGTTCCTCGTAGTCCGTTTGCCCAGGATAGAGACCAGCAGAGGGCTCAGCCTGAATAATCGAGTCAGGTACGCCATAGTGCTTAGCCAACTGATAAACTTCAGACTTAACTAGCTCAGATAATATGAAGATGTCCGCAAGCGCGTCACCCCCCTTGGTATCATAGCCAATCAAATCCTCCGATAGGTGCCCAGTGCCCATAACCCGGGCACGACTTTTTGTCGTCGCACCAAGCTCGCCACAAATTGAGTATAATACGTTCATACGCACCCGCGGTCTCACATTGGCACGCGTCAAAACCGCCAGCTCCTTGGACCCAAAAGCGCGCTCCAAGCCAGCCTCCAAAGCAAGACAGGCCTCCCCAACAGCAACAACATGGTGAATAGCGCCCAAACGCGTCGCCAACTCACCACTGCGCGCATTAAATGTACGAACGTCAATATCGTCAAAAGGCATCGAGACAAGATGCACCTTGCTCTTGCCCAAAGCAGCCACGCAAATGCTGGCAACAACGCTACTATCCACGCCACCACTGGTGCCAACTACAGCAATATCAGTGAAGTCGCGCACCGCTAACTCAAGCCGCCCAGCCACGGCAGAAATGTTCTTTATCATAGGGAAAATACTCCAGTTTCCTCCCTATCCTAAATCCTGCTGAGTTGGCAGTAAATGCTGGAAGCATTAGCCCAACTACTTGCTATTCCTCACGTAATTCTGCATCATGACTGGCCAAGTTTTGGCGACGTAGCTCAGCTGGGCGTTGCCATCCCTCCGGGGGTTCGACCTTAGGTCGAATTAGCCAGCTGAAAAGATTGTTTTGTCCGTAAACTTTGGCGACGTAGCTCAGCTGGCTAGAGCACGGCACTCATAATGCCGGGGTCGGTGGTTCGAGTCCACCCGTCGCTACCAGCGTCCCGCCGGACCGAAATCCGAAGTAACAGTATTCGCTTCAGCTACAGCGTCAGGGAAGCCCACGAGAAATATAATCAAGCTCATCGCTTTCATCCGCTAAACTCCAGCGCCTAAAATTTTGCTCTAAATCCTGCCCAAGGCCTGTGCTATCCTCCCGACTATCATGTCTATTCTCACCGATAAACGCCGCATCCATATCGCTATTCTCGTGGCCGCCCTTGGATACTTTGTCGATGTCTATGACTTGGTGCTCTTTAGCGTTGTTCGCGTTGAAAGCCTCAAGTCACTCGGCCTTAGCGCCGACGCCCTTACCACAGAAGGCGTTCGGCTTATTAACACTCAAATGATCGGCATGCTACTTGGCGGACTGCTATGGGGCATACTCGGAGATAAGTGCGGCCGGATTAAAGTTCTGTTCGGCTCCATTCTGTTGTACTCGGGCGCCAACATCCTAAACGCCTTCGTCTCAGATGTGCATGGATACGCCTTGTGCCGCCTAGCAGCTGGATTAGGGCTGGCAGGCGAGATCGGCGCTGGAATTACGCTCGTCTCAGAATTGATGCCAAAGGAAAAACGTGGATACGCCACGACCCTGGTTGCTACTGTTGGCGTGTCAGGCGCTGTAGTAGCTGGACTGTGCGGAGACTTGCTGTCATGGCGTAGCGCCTACATCGTGGGCGGAGTAATGGGATTACTACTGCTCTTACTCAGAGTGTCGGTTTCTGAATCCGGACTTTTTCAGGCTGCGCAAAATCGCAGCGATATGCGCAGAGGTGACTTAAAACTCCTTCTAGGTGAGGGGGCACGCTGCCTGAAGTATATACTCTGCGTGCTCTCCGGTGTTCCAATTTGGTTCGTTGTAGGAATTCTTTGCACCTTCAGTCCAGAAATTTGTCGCAGTATGGGAATTCCCGAGCCAGCAAAAGTATCGCAGTCAGTAATCTACTGCTATGTGGGCTTCACAATCGGAGATCTTACTAGCGGTATTTTTAGCCAGATCCTAATGAGTCGCCTAAAGGTGATGCGAATATACCTCCTGTGCCTTTGTTTAGCCTCCTTGTGGCTCCTCAACGCTCAAGGTATTTCGCTGCAAACATTCTACTACACATTGGTTTTTATCGGAGCTTGTGGCGGCTACTGGGCAGTCTTTGTAACCAGCGCGGCCGAACAGTTCGGCACTAATCTTCGAGCTACAGTCGCTACAAGCGTGCCAAATTTCGTGCGTGGCATGGTCGTGCCAATGACATTGGGCTTCGAACAACTAAAACCACAACTCGGCGCGCCTTTAAGCGCCAGTGTGGTCTGTTTAATGGTAAGTCTAATCGCTCTTTTCTCTCTAGGGCGCCTAAGGGAAACTTTTGGAATAGACCTAGACTACACCGAGATTTAAACCTCCGATCTAGCTGCACTACTAAGCGCCAAGCGGTTCGTGTACTGCCCAGGCGCTTAGAATGTACAGCCCCACAAACTTAGAAGCGATAAGCCAGGCTTATCCTAGTGCGAGTCGAGGGAACAAGTTGGAGACCAGCTGCGTCCTCCACAATCGGAAACTCTACTCCCGCGCGTAAATCAAGCTTGCCAGCATGTGCCAACTCAAATTCGGGTCCAACGTATACAACATTAGAAGCAGTTGATTCCTCCTCGGTCCCATAGCGGCGATCGCTGTTCTTATGATCATACGAAAGCCGCGCTCCAAGCCGTGTGATCGTGGCGCTGTCTGTATTTAGTGTCCCGCCTAGCCAAGCTGAGAGTTGCAGGTCATCCCCATAGCGATAGCCATAATCGCCACGATTTCTGAATGTATATTGAGCCTCCGTTCCTGCGCCTAGGCGCCCCCAGTCAGCTCGCACACTGGCTCCAATCGGAAAATCAATTGAGCCAGACCCCAGCGCTATATCATGTTCATGGACTGCGCTTAGCATATGCTCTTCGTCGCCATGTCTGAGCATGATAGAGTTTATGTGCATGTCTTCCGACGGCACTTCTTCTTGGCGAAGTTTGTCCGTGTCTCCTGTGGGCAGTTTTATGCCAGCAAATAGACTAGCACAGACTCTGCCATCATCGCCTTTCCAAAGGTGGTGGCGACTGCGAAGAAGAAAACTAATGTCCCCAAGCCCACTCTCCGAGTGCGGGTCAACGCCATCCATGCCCATCTGACGGTAGTAGCGATATAGGAAGGGTAGCTTAGTTTCGAGGCGAAGATCATCAGTCAGCCCAGCGCCAACTGAAATAGTGCTGGTCGAACTAACAATCTCTTCTTTGTGCTCGCTGGCAAAGTACTTCCCCTCCATCCGCAAGCGATCCGCGTGGGTAAGTTGCTGCGCAAGAGATATGTTGAATTCTCCAGCTCCAAGCTCCTGGGTGGCTTCTACCTGGCTTAAGGCACATGTGTCGCAGGCAATCGACGAAGCAGGTCGGCAAATAAGTGAGGAGAGAAAAATTATAGCAATGACTTTTTTTGAGTCCATAACAAATTCCAAAAGATTGGTTAGCTAGTTAACTACACTCGGCTATTCACACGACTGCACTAGAGAGCATCAAAGAATGTAGCCGAATGCCGTTAGTCTCATAATGTGAGCCACATTCTATGTTTAATTCCCGGATGCGCTCTGTCCCTGTAGTTCAAAGGGTCTCGTGTAAGATTCGTACTAGATGGCAGGAGGTGCGCGCGCCCTAGCAGAACCTGTATGATCGCGCAAAGCTACGCGCTCAAATCCAATGGGAATGGGTGAAACTATAGCGATAACAGGCTGCAGCCTTGGACTGGGACGCTCCACGCTATTCAGTAGCGAGCCTAGAGCGCGAATTTGGCCAAAAGGGCAGGGCTCTGACTTTGTGGGTTGTGCCGGTCTTTTGCTATCGTGACAGTGGCAATGTGAGTTTGGAATCTTGGCCAGTAGAGATAAGCAAACGAAAGATAGTACGAATAATGCGCTTAAGTACTGTACTGGCCTGTGAAGTTTGCGCATCCCCATGCACAAAAACTAATCTTTAGAGTGCAAAAACTCAAGTGGCGTAGAGATATGCTTTAATGTTGAATAGCAAGATGAAGAATATCCAGCGAGGGATTGTAATTTTTCGACGAGATTTGCGCGTGCATGATAACACCGCCTTACATGCTGCCCTTACGCAGTGCGACCAGGTGTCGCCGGTGTTTATATTCGACCCACGTCAGATCTCAGATCATCCCTATCGATCAGTCAACGGCTTAGCCTTTTTAGTCGAGAGCTTGGAAGAATTGAGCGCAGAACTTAAAGCCTTAGGTTCAGAGCTGCTAGTCATGGAAGGTTCTAGCGAGATTGTTGCCGCGCAGCTTGCTCTGTCATGGGACTGCAAAGATGTTTTCGTAAACAAGGACTATACTCCCTTCGCGCGTGAGCGTGATCGCAATTTGAGTGCGGAACTGCAAAAAGTAGGCGCTACTCTACACAGCTACTCTGATGCGTTGCTTTTAGAGCCAAGTAAATTCTCGAAGCAAGATGGTAGGCCTTACACAGTTTTTACTCCATTCTATAAGCGCGCTAGCGAAGAAGCCGTCGCGCGCTGCTTAACCTTGCCCAAAACGTTTAAATTGGCGAATGCGCCAAAGGGTATTAAGCGAAAGCTGGCTAAATCTTACCTCCCTAAACAAGCTGCGCCGCATAGGCTGCAACTTGGCGGGCGCAGCCAAGGTCTGAAACTCCTAGAGCGTGCCGCGGGCCTGAATAACTACAACCAAGAGCGTGATTTTCCGGCGCTTTCTGCTACTAGTCTGCTTAGCGCCCATCATAAGTTTGGAACCCTGTCTATTCGCGAGGTTTACTGGAGTTTAGTAGCTACGCTGGGCAGGGACTCCACATTGGTAAGGGAACTCTACTGGAGAGATTTCTTCACCCATATCGCTTGGCATTTTCCGCATGTTTTTCAGTCCTCTTTTAATCCCGCTTTTAGTGCAGTTGAGTGGAGTGATAATCAGGATCACTTCTCGGCATGGTGTGAAGGCCGCACTGGTTTCCCAATCGTGGATGCCGGCATACGTGAGTTACTTGCTACAGGCTTTATGCACAATCGGGTTCGTATGATTGTAGCCTCCTTCCTGGTGAAGGACCTGCATATAGATTGGCGAAAGGGCGAAGCTTTCTTCGCGCGTCACCTTACTGACTATGACCCGAGCGTAAATAATGGAAACTGGCAGTGGGCTGCTTCCACTGGCTGTGACGCGCAGCCCTATTTCAGGGTTTTCAACCCTTGGTTGCAGCAAGGCAAGTTTGACCCACAGTGTACCTACATTAAGCGCTGGATTCCAGAACTCGCATCAGCCAGTGCCAAGCAGATTCACTCATTGGCTGAGCCAGATGCGACACGTTTTGGAGAATATCCGCTCCCAATAGTCGAACACTCGCATGAACGTGATATTGCGATTGAGGCTTTCGAAAGGGCTAAAAAGTCAGGGCGCTAGTGTCCAGTGCTACAATTATTCAAGAAATCACTGACTAAGGGCACAAGCTACAACGCGAGTTCCGATGACCCTTCCATATGAACCCAGCCTCATTCATTTTTGACAAAAAATGGATGAGGCTGGGCGAGCGAGATCTTGGCGTAGCCAAGTCGAGCCGCAGACGACGAGTAAACCCCAAGCCCCGAGGGGGCAAATGCGGAATTGCCTCAAGATCACCGCTATCCCTTCTGTAGGGCCATCAAAATAGGCTTACATTTTGTTACGCACGCTAAGTAGTGTCGCCACTTGTCCGTTGTTTGTGTTCTCTACTGGTCCACTTGGCTTCGCCAAGATGGCCCTGCTATTGCGAGTGAGTTTTTGTCAAAACTCACTCGCGCAGGGTTTATTTGTGAATAACCTGTAGATCTAGACGTCAAAGTCGGAACTACCCAACTCGAGCATTTCAGTGATTTTCATGAAAGAGGTTCGTCCTAAGTATGCGTCGTCAGCGAATTGGCTCTTTAACTATCTCAGCAGCCCTGGTTCTCTCATCTTTTGTAGTCCGTGACGCCGTCCTGTCCTTCAGGCGTCTTGGGAATACTATTGAAGTACGCGGTCTCGATGAACGAGTTGTGAAGTCAGACCAGGCTAATTGGCAGATTAAGTACGTTGTGACTGGGGCGAGTGTGGCCGATTTATATTCAGCTGCTTCCAGTATGAGTTCCGCAGTCGTGGATTTTCTTAGCTCAAAGGGATTTGCAAGAGAAGAGATTCAAAAAACCCCACTCTCAATAACGGACCGGAATGCTGAAAGTTACAACAGCAATAAACAGGGCCCCCGCTTTACGGGGCGCGGTTCGATTCTTTTATCGACAAAAAAGGTTGACCAGGTGGTGGCTGCCAGCGAAGCAACTGATGCGCTTGTAGCAAGTGGTGTTGTGCTGGAGGGTGCTGAGTTAAACTATTTTTTCACAGGCCTCAATGCAATTAAGCCTGATATGCTAAAGGCAGCTTCGCAGTCTGCCACTGCTGCTGCTCAATCTCTGGCGCGTGACACCGGTGTAAAGTTAGGCAGAATAAAGCAAGTTTCGCAGGGACTGTTTACAATAAACTCACCTTTTAACGACAATGACTATGACTCGAACTCAAGCTTAAATAAGTTGGTGCGTGTAGTCACCAGGGCTGAGTACTCAATGGATTAGTCATAGCCCTGCGCTGGGCGGCTATATGGCCAGACTACAAAGAGAGGGGCTCAAAGTTGAGCTGAAATGGACGTGGCACATCCTTTGTCTCCGGATGATCGTGATGTGGAGATCCGGCGCGAAGTGCAGCTCCAGTGGGTACCCATAGATTCGGCTGGGCCTGGTGCACAAGCTCAGCTAGGCTGCTTAAGCCATCAAAACGTAGCGACTTGGCAACTCCGAGAAGCGATGCAAAAACTCTATCGGCAAGCGTAGGGCGAAGAAAGTCTACTGGTCTCCTAGCAGCTATGCCTTCCACTCCCATGGCCTCACCAAGGGCATCGACTTGGCCACCACGATGCTTGGTTGGTGCGCTAGCCTCCCCATACTCCGGGTCATAAACTTCGCCATCGCCGTTGGCAAATTTAACAAGGCGTAGGGAAACTGTTCCACCACTCAAGCTTCCGGCCATCATACGACCAGCTGCGCCAAGCGCATGCGCTACTGGAGCCCTGCTGCCGACGCCCCCATCAGCAATGACAGGGATGCCCAAGCGAGCTGCGACAATTTCATAAATCTTAAGCGGGTTGTTACCAGCCAGAGCAGCTACGTCAGCTGTGCTACAAAGAGCGCCGTCTCCAACTCCCACTATTAAACCATGCGCTCCCGCGTCGACGCATTCTCTTGCCTGGGCCACTCCACCTACCTGACCGGCCCACATAATGTAGTTAGAATCACCCCGATAATGCTCGGCCAGCACTCTTACTGCCGCTTGCAACGGGCGAGTCGCGCCAGCCTCGTAAACACGGAAAGTTGAGACACCAATGGCCCTGAACTGGTCGGCAATGTCAGCGATAGTTTCTGGGCGTGCTTTAAGAGTAGCCCCGATCATTTTATGGGCACGCCTAAGAACAAAGTCCTTTACTGTTTCTCCGTTACTTAGAACAACATCGTTCCAGCGACCTGTGCTAATGAAAGGGTGGCTGTCGATATAAGCCAAAGCAGCACGCGACATTTCAATTTGGGCTGTATGATCGGACCAGTAGCTGTCGCAGGGGGTAAATCCTGGTATGCCGCAAAGTGCGCCCTCTGCAAGCGACCAGGCCGATATCATTGACGGAACTGAGGCCCCTAAAATCGGGTAGGTGATGCAACGCGTGCTTGTCCAAGAACCCATACCGCCCGCCAAAATGGCAATAACGCGCTCTTGGTTTTTGGAGCCCTCTGTCGCTCCTTCGAAGCCTAATTTAAAGTCGTCGTAGGTTGCGGCTTGACGGCGTTCTTTCATTGCATCTAAAGGCGGAACACTCTTGCCACCAACAGCTACGTAGCCCAGCCGCTCCTGCCGCAGCATGGCCTCTAGGGCGAACGGGTGATTTAAGAGTTCTAGCCTGTGAACTGAGTGCGCGATAGCGCGGGCTCCAGAATCCCTTGAAATGATTCGCAAGCGCCCCATGTCGAACGGGAGTATCCTTTCACGAACATCCGTAATGTCATCGTCCATTACTCGTTCAGAGACCTCTCCGGTTCGCACAAGGGTCTTTCTTCCCGTCTCGCTACGCATATCAGCGAAGATGCGCTGGCGGCGCTGTTCGACAGATGTAATGGATGCCGCGAGTACTTTCTCTCGATGCTCCGACGGAACTTTAGTTTTTAAATCTCTAATCGCAACTTTAGCCGCTGCGGTAGGTAACAATATTCTAGGCGGATTAGAGGCGAACTCAAAAGGCTGTTGTGCAATAGAAGTGAGTGCTTTGGTGCGTGGGTTTAGTTGTGCCTTCTCGCCAGGCTCCATTTCAGCAATGGTCCTAGCTGGCTTGCCGGGGAACAGTTTCGCCTGCAGGGTTGGGTCGGGTACGAAGATGCAGTCGAAGCCAAAGCCATTGGTGCCGCGAGGCTGTGCTGCAATTTCTCCACGTAAAACAGCGGACCTAACTTGCGGCTCGCCAAATCCTGGATAGAAACCAAAGGCTACAATCATGGTAGCGCCTCGTCTTCCACTATTGCTGGCCAGATCACAAAGAGTTGCAAGGTTGTCCGGGTGGTTCCAGCTTTTAATTTCTGGCCCTGGATATCCACGTAAGGCTTCTGTGTATAGCCCGGTATCTTCAACACAGACTCCGGTTCCGCTGATCTTCCACGCTTGAACAGCCTTCTGCCCACAAATTGCAGCTGAGGCTTGCTCGTATCTACCCGATTCAATAAGGCTCCGCACTGAATCGTCTGGCTGAGGCTCAAGGAGTTCTCTTAACTTTTGACCGCGCACCTCCTCTTCTGGCAGGCCAAGAGCGGCAGCTATCTCTCTTAATTTATCTGGGTTGCTGGTGCTAAAAACAAGTTGATGCGTCGGTCTTAATTCACGCTCGACGCCTTGGTCTAGAGGCCAAAAATCGGTGGTACGTTTAAGATTTATCTGTGAATCCATGGGAGACAACTACAGCACAACTTGGGGCCTTCAAAATATCGCCAGCTCTGACGGTAGTCAAATTAAAGCTACCGGATTTTGCTACTTTTGCTGTAAGCGGCCTAAGTCTAAAATCAAAGTATGTCGCCATTTCAGCTATCTTTTTTCCAAATTTTTCGGCCTAAGTCCCGCCCTAGGCCCATGGCGCTCAGGGCAACAGGAGAGCAAGTACTAATAGAGATTTGGAGCGGTTTGGCTCAAAGCTATTTCCCTGAAGTTAAGCACCTCACAGAATATACTGTCCTATGGAGTAGAAGGCGCCAGAAGCGAGTTCTGGGCGCCTGTTGTGTTAGAAAACGACAGGTAACCCTAGCCCAAGAGTTAGAACCGACGGAGCATAGGCGCTGGTTAGAGGCCGTGATATTTCATGAAATGTGCCATGCAGTGCTTGAGGAGGGGGTAGAAAGGCGCAAAGGTAGGCGCTGCTGGCATGGCCCAAGCTTTAAGGCGCTAGAGGCGCGGCATCCGGATTCTGGGGAGCTACGGGTTTGGATGAAAAGTGGAGGTTGGGCGGCAGCTGTTCGTTCTCACCGAGCCAAAAATCGAAGGTCTAGAGCAAGGGTAGGCTAATACGCGGATTGCTAGCTAATAGAGATTATAGGGTTTTTTAGGAGTACTATTAATGCCTAGCGATCTGACTGGATTGAAATTGCCAATTTCGAGGCATTCCGCAAGGCAAGTTTTAGCGTCATAATAGATAGAAGGTAAGGTTTTTCTGTGTATAAGGATAAGTCTTCACAGGCTGATTTTTGTGTCGTTGACGCGCCGCCTGAAAGTCGGCTTAGTCAGTTTGAGCGCTCAACGCTTACTGGCGGCGAGGATTTGGAGCGCGCTCTGAACTGGGCGAGTCGCCAACTCGAGAGCTTTGATTTCTCCAAACAGATTCAAACACGCAATGCCGCTGAGATACTTGAACAGGTAAAACTTTTTAGCCAGCCTAGTGAATGGAATTCAGCTTGGATTAGCGATCCACGCAATTTTTTTGTCGCGCCTACCTCCACCCCTATTGTTTGCGAACGCGTCTTCCACGGATTTAGCGACGGAGATGTGCTTGATCTGAATTTTCCTAGTGCCTACAGAGTGCAGACCCCCGAGTTCTCGTCCAAGTTTGGCATGCATACTGAAAATAAACAGGTGCATGTACGCTACTGGCGCCATCGTGTGCGTGGTTGTCCAGCGATTATCGCAGTTCATGGCTGGGCGATGGGAGATCAGCGTATTAATTCCTTGGCCTTTCTGCCGGGACTATTCTACCAGTTAGGGTTTGACGTAGCGCTTATCGAATTGCCGTTCCATGGACGTCGTAAACCCACCACAAGTGCTGGAAAGCAGTCATTCATGTTCCCTAGCATGGATATTGTATTGACCAATGAGGCCATGGCTCAGGTTATCAGTGATATGCGTTCACTGAAAATTTATTTGGAGAGCGACGGCGCCGGAGCAGTTGGGTGTATGGGTATGAGTTTGGGGGCTTACCTGGGTGTACTGTGGGCCTCTCTGGATGCGCTAAGCTTTTGTGTGCCGATTGTTCCGATGGTGGATATGGCCGAGTTGGCGTGGGAGATTATTACTCGCCATGAGGCCTTCCGTTCGCTGCGAGAGCAGGGGCTTACAGTTGAGGCGCTTAATGCCGCCTATAAAGTACACTCGCCACTCAATCTCACACCCGCCACCGACAAAAGCCGCATGCTGATAGTCGCTGGAATTGGGGACCAGATTGTTCCGTCTCGGCAGCCGAAGCTACTCTGGGACCACTGGAAGCGTCCGCGCATAGTTTGGTTCCAGGGTGGACATGTGCCGCAATTTAAGCGTTCACGCACATTCGAAGAAGTTATCTCCTTCTTTAAGGACCTTGGTCTCCTCAAGACCCCTTGATCGTCCAGCCGCATAGGCTACTATTTCCTATCTGTGTCGGGGCTTTTGAGACGTAGTATATTTTGTCCTGCGCACTTTTTTCTGGGTGGCTCCTGGTGAGTTCGAATGCATTTTCTAGAAAAGTAGCTTTTCGCTACCTCTGGTCTCGCCGAGGCGAGGCCTTCATTTCGATCATTACCCTCATTTCAGTACTGGGCGTTGCCATTGGAGTAATGGTTCTAAATATCGTCCTTTCGGTCATGACAGGCTTTGAACATGAGCTACGCGAAAAGATTGTTGGAGCCAATTCGCACGTGGTGGTTCGCCGAATTAGCGGGCGAATCGATGCTTGGGAAGGGGCGGCGTCAGCGATTGAAGCAGTACCAGGAGTGGACTCTGTATCTCCATTCACATATAGCCAGGGGTTGCTGCGCACTCAAACTGGGGCAACTGGAGTATTGGTACGCGGGATCCTAAAAGATACAGCAGCAGGGCAGCAGTTAGCGCAGTACGTAGGCGACAAAAAGGAGTTTGAGGCGCTTTTCTCCCCAACAGCAATAGAGGTTCAAACTGAGGAAGGACAGCTTGATACGGCTCAGTTACCTGGCATCTTAGTAGGGCGGGAACTGAGCAGGAATCTGGGTCTGCTGCCTGGCTCGCCAGTGTCAGTACTCGCGCCAACGTTGACCTCAACTCCATTTGGTTTGGTGCCGAAGTTCAGACGCTTCGTTGTTGTGGGAACCTACTCCTCAGGTCTTGTTGGCTATGAGGCAGAGCTAGCTTACGTAGCAATGCCGGCTGCGCAGCAGTTCTTTGCCTTTGGTAGTTCGATTTCCGGTATTGAAGTGCGAGTGAAGGATATTGACCAAGCGCCTCGCATAGCCAAGCTTATTTTGGATAAGCTTGGAGGCCTTGCAAGTGGTTTCCTAGTGCAGGACTGGACTGAATCTAATAAAGCTCTTTGGGATGCCATGCGCCTTGAAAAAAAGGTGTACTTTATAGTGCTACTTCTAATCATCGTAATGGCAAGTTTTTCAATAATTAGCACCCTGGTGATGATTGTGCTCGAGAAGCGCAAGGATATAGCGGTAATGATGACCCTTGGCGCCAGCAGTCGCAGTATTGGTAGAATTTTTAGACTGCAGGGGGCAATAATTGGAGGAATCGGGACATTGCTAGGACTAGCGGCGGGGTACTTGGGTTGTTTAGCTCTACGCGAATATGGATTCCCGCTTGACGAAAGGATCTTCCAAATGTCGACCGTGCCGGTTCAAATCGAGCCGCTTAATTTTGCGCTTGTAGGCTTGGCGGCTTTCATTATTTGCTTTGCCGCCACGATTTATCCGGCTAGGCGAGCAGCTAGTCTTCAGCCTAGTGACGTTCTGAGGTACGAGTAGTCATGTCTGGACTAAGCCTTAGAGCGGTGACCAAGGAATATCGAGATGCCGAGCGTGCGCTTAGGGTGCTGGATCAAGTCGACTTTGAGTTTCCGGCTTCTGGCTCAGTGTCAATTATGGGGCGCTCTGGAGTCGGCAAATCAACTCTTCTTCATATAATGGGCGGCCTTGATAAACCGAGTAGTGGGAGCGTGGTTTTAGATGGTACTCAACTCGAAAAATTGAATTCCGATCAACTTTCCTTATTGCGTAGTAGGAAAGTGGGCTTCATCTTCCAGTTTCATCACCTGCTGCCAGAATTCGACGCCGTTGAGAACGTGGCCATGCCGCTAGTGATATCTGGAGTTCCAGAGACCACAGCCTCCGAGCAGGCTGTCCAGACTCTTAAGCGCGTAGGGCTTGCTTCACGTCTCTGCCATCGCCCCGGTGAGTTGTCTGGTGGTGAGCAACAGCGAGTAGCAATAGCCCGCGCCATAGTTGCGCGGCCCGCGCTGATCTTAGCTGATGAGCCGACTGGGAACCTTGATGCTGAGACCTCCAAAGCGGTACAGGCGCTGCTATTCGAGGTGCAGCGAGAGATGCAAAGTCTACTTATTGTGGTTACACATAGCGCTGAGTTATCAGCAGCTATGGACTTACGCCTTGAAATGAAGCCAGGCGGTCAGCTTGTTGCATACTCGACCACATGATAGAGCTCGCATCCAGAATGTCCTAGGCTAACTTAACGTGCTCGCATCTCAAGAAAAATTTAGAATTCACCTCTTTTTGTTAGGCACTGACGGGGGCCAGGGCAGCACTAGCAACGCTGTTTTATATATTCAATTGTCGCTTCTAATTTAGGCGCGCCTTAGCGAGCAGCTTTGTTGACAAGTTGGCTTGCAACCCTACTCATACTCTTGTCTCGATTGTTACTTGCCTCCGCATTTCGTAAGGTAGGGCAGCCCGTTGTGGAAGGGCGAGTCGGGGAAAGCTTTGGCTCACGTGCTCGCCTCTGCATACAGTCTCTATTTGAAAATCCGCATAGCGTCTCTTCACCATTAGAGAAGGCTGCGCGGTTTGTATAGTTGTGTTGAGGTGGCAGTGAAGTTTGTTAAAGCTTGCTCGTTTGTAAATCTCGCTATCCTTTTGTGCTGCGCTAATTTGGCTTTGGCAGATACAGGTACGCTACAAGTTCAGTCGGTAGCGATCAGTGGAAATCACCGAGTTGACCAGGCGGCAATCGTTGCGCAGCTAAAGGCTACCTCGGGGAGCGTGACTCAGGATGCTATCGATCAAGATCTCAAGGCAATTTACAGGACCGGCTTCTTTGACCAGGTAACGGTATCAACTACTGCTGGGCCTAAAGGCGTTCAACTGCGCTATGAAGTAGTAGAGAAGCCTTTGGTAAGGAAGATTTTCATTCAAGGCAACAAGGAGATCAAGGAAAGCGAACTGCGGGAAGTCATTAAACTGGGCGGCGACCGCTTTCTCGATCGTGCCAAGATCGACGCGATCATGCGTTCCTCGGTCTTGTATTATCAGACGCAAGGTTTTTATGACGCAACGTTTGACTACTCGGCAGTGCCGGTGGCGGACAATCAAGTGGACCTAACTTTTACTGTTGCGGAAGGTCAAAAGTATAAAATTAGGCACATCGTTGTAAACGGACTAAAGGAAGTCGATGACTCTGATGTTCTCTCGGTGATGCAGACCAAGCGCTACAAATGGTGGAGCTCCTGGCTACTTGGTACAGGTCGCCTTAACCCAGACATGCTGGAGAACGATCGTGGCTTAGTGCGGCAGTTCTTTTTTGATCATGGATATCTTGATGTTTCTATCTCGGAGCCGCGCATAGAAAAGAAGGACGGCGCAATCGAACTGGTCTGGGATATCAACGAGGGGCGGCAGTACAAGATTGACAGCATAAATGCTTCCGGCGATCTAGTTGATGGATCAGTCGAAAAGACCTTGGATGGAGTAGAGAGTAAGGTCGGAGATGTTTTTAGCGCCTCTCAGATCAGAGAGGATTCGTTTAAAGTTAGCGAAAAGTACACCGACACAGGTTATGCCTTCGCTAACGTTGTGCCAAACACTCAAGTAAACCGCGAGTCTGCGACTGTAGGACTAGACTTTGCGGTCAGTAAGGGTGGACCGGTTACCGTTGGGCGTATAAACATTCATGGCAACCAAAAAACATACGACAACGTTATTAGGCGTGAGCTGCGCGTGCAGGAGGAGGAGACTTTCTCAAGTTCTAAGGTAAAACGCAGTCAGGAACTGCTTGAGCGCTTGGGATTCTTCGAAGAAGTTAATATTACATCTGAACCTTCTAAGGAAAAAGATCGCGTAGATCTAAACGTGAATGTGCGCGAGGCATCGACCGGTTCCTTCTCGGTGGGGGCTGGTTTCTCTAGCTCAGATGGTCCTTTATTTAATGCTCGCCTTAGTGAGAATAACATACTAGGGTCCGGTCGCAGCGCTTCTATTAATGCTGACTTGGGGACACGACGTGACAATCTTGTGCTTTCGCTCAATGATAACCGAATTAATGACTCCTTTGTCTCGGGCGGGATTGATCTATTACGTAGCGATCGAGAGTACAGCGACTTCGACCGTCGTCTAACTGGGGGCTCTTTAGAATTGGGCTATCCATTAGATAAAGTGTTTGGAGAATGGGCCGAGGACTTGTCAGCATCCATGCAGTATCAGTATTTGGGGATCGATATTAGTAATGTCGATCTCGAAAATGCCGCGCAATTGGTAATAGATTCGGCTGGCACATCTACGTCATCCTCTGTTACCCCCAAGATAATTCGAAACACAATCAACAACCCGCTGAATCCATCGAAGGGCTCACGACAGGTGGTTTCGTTTGAGTATGCTGGCCCCGGTGGAAACGAGGAGTATTATCTATTTGAGGCCCGCAACCAGTGGTATCAGCCGCTACTCAAGACTGGTTTCGGCGATTTTGTGTTTTCCTGGCGTACTACCTTCGGTTATGGAGAGAGCCAGAACGACGATCCGTTCCCGCTTTTCAAACGCTACTTTCCGGGGGGAATCAATTCGGTGCGTGGCTTTAAGAACCGCACGCTTGGACCTAAGGATGCGCGTGGTAATGAATACGGCGGCAGTAAGGAGTTTGTGAATAACTTCGAACTAATCTTCCCACTTATCAACTCCGCTGGACTAAAGGGAGTGGCATTCTATGATCTGGGTCAAGCCTTTGATGACCATGAGCGAGTTGATTTTGGGGATTTGAGAAAGGCCTACGGCTACGGAATCCGTTGGACATCGCCATTGGGGCCAATTAGGGTCGAGTTTGGCTTTCCGATTGACCGCCGTGATGGAGAAAGCTCAATGGTCACGCTGTTTTCCTTTGGGGCACCGCTATAAATTGCTCTAACTTAGTGATTTGATTATTTTCCGGGCTTTTCTTATACTGCCCGCCGCATAATCGGGCCCATATCGGCGCTCAGGAGCCATAAGCATGATTTCTAGTAGGTTGGAACAGCGGCGCAACTTGCCTGTATGGTCGATAGCCAAACGGATCTTCTGTGCTTGCTTGGCCTACTCGCCAGCTTTTACTGCAGCCGAGATGCCTGCGGCGACAGCAGTCTACGTAGTCGATATGCAGAGGGTGTTGTCTGAGTCGATAACTGGCAAGGCCGCCCAGAATAACTTCAAGGCCGAGGTGCAAAAGCGCCAGCTCAAGATGGAACAGGCGCAGCAGGAATTAGCTAAGCTGCAACAGGAGATACAGGGCCAATCGGCTCTATTATCATCGCAGGCGTTGCAGGAGAAGAAGGAGCGCTTAACTCAACGCGGTCGTGAGGCTGAGCGGGAAATGGCTGATATGCGGGAGGAGCTTACACGCCTTAACGATCAGCAAATTAGAAAGGTAATCGCTGAAACCGAGGCGGTCATTAAGAAGCTCTCGGACAAGAATGGATATCAATTTGTAATTAGCAAGGACGAGAGTTTCGTCGTTTTTGTCGATCACAAGTATGACATAACCGACGACGTTCTTAAGGCCTTGGATGCCAAGACATTGGGATAGGTCATGCAGGATCAGAAAAAAGAAGAGCAAACAGAGTCATCTGGAGTTGTTTTTGGTATTGCGCAGATACAGAAAATTCTGCCGCATCGTTACCCATTCTTGTTGATAGATCGGGTAGTCGAGCTGGTCGACAATGAACGCGTGGTCGCCATCAAAAACGTAACGGCAAATGAACCTTTTTTTAACGGACATTTCCCTGGCAATCCAGTAATGCCAGGAGTGCTGATTGTTGAGGCAATTGCACAGACCGGGGCAATCCTAGCTAAAACATCGAAGGATGGCGTAGGGAAAAACATGCAAGTTCTGCTAGTCGGCGCGAACGATGTGAAGTTCAAAAAGCGCATCGTTCCTGGGGACACACTGCGAATTGTTGTTAAATCAGCTCGCAAGCGTCGTCCACTCTGGATCATGGATGGAGAAGTTTTCGTCGATGGCAAGTTGGTCGCCACCGGAAGCATCTCTGCGATGGAAGTAGCCTCGGAAGAATAAGAGAGTAGTTGCGAATGAGCGAGATACACGCCACAGCAATCGTTCATTCCGGTGCTTCTATTGGTGAAGGCACAAGCATTGGCCCATACTCAGTAATTGGTCCACATGTAGTACTTGGAAAGGGCAACAAAATTGGGCCGCATGTGGTAATTGAGGGCCACACTACCCTGGGGGACTACAATACAGTTTTTCAGTTTGCCTCAGTCGGCTCGGCGCCTCAGGATTTGAAATATCGGGGCGAGCCAAGTACGTTGTCGATCGGCGACAAGAATATCATTCGCGAATATGTCACCCTGCAGCCTGGCACGCAGGGAGGTGGAATGAGCACTAGCGTCGGTAACGGTAATTTGTTCATGGCTAGCACGCACGTCGGACATGATTGTCATATTGGAAGCTCAAATGTCTTTGCCAATTCGGCAGCCTTAGCTGGACATGTCACTGTGGGTGATTGCGTCGTGGTGGGTGGGCTATCAGGGGTACATCAGTTCGTCCATCTTGGTAACTATTGCTTGCTTGGTGCGGGTGCGATGGTGAACAAGGATGTACCTCCATATTGTATAGTAGAAGGTAATCGTGCTGGCTTGGCGGGCTTAAATGTTGTTGCGCTGGAGCGGCGGGGTTTTGGAGCCGAAGAAATTCGCCTTATTAGAGCGGCCTATCGTGACTTGTTCCTTGGCTCAGGCACTCTAAAGGAGCGTTTGCACATACTGGATGCTTCGACACCAAAGACTGGGCGTGTGCGTGACCTAATTGAGTTTGTTAAGCAATCACAGCGTGGGGTATGTTCGCCGCGTAAGGGCGGATCCAGATCAGACGAAGCCTAGTGTGCCGATATGGTAGACGATCTTACATCTCCAATCGGACTTGTTGCTGGCAGCGGAATTCTTCCAATTGAGTTCGCTAAGAGTGCACGGGCCAAGGGACTTGAATTGGCCCTAGTAGCGCATCGTGGCGAGGCGCTGAGTGAGCTTGAGAAGTATGCCTCAAGCTGCACGTGGATAAGAGTCGGTCAACTTGGTAAATTGATTTCAGCCTTGAAGCGGGCCCATGTAAAGCAGGTGGCATTCGCCGGGGGCATTTCACGGGTTCGTTTATTTAAGGATGTGCGCCTGGATTGGCGTGGCGCAGCTTTGCTAGCCAAACTTGGCAGTGTAAAGGATGATGTGGTCCTGCGTGGAATCGCAGCAGAAATTGAAAAGGAAGGGATACAAGTAATATCAGCAACATTGTTGCTAGATAAGAGCGTTCCCTCAGCGGGGCGACTTACCCGGCTTGGGCTGGACACTCAGAGTTTACTGGATGCGATAGTCGGCTGGGAGGCTGCTGAAGCGATTGGTAGGCTGGATATTGGACAGACTGTCGTTGCTAATAAGGGCCTGGTTGTCGCCGTAGAAGCCGTAGAGGGGACAGATGCCGCTATAAAGCGTGCCGGGCAACTCTCTGGACCTGGCGGTGTGGTGGTCAAGCTTTGTAAGCCTCAGCAAGATACGCGACTAGATCTTCCAACTATCGGAGTTGGCACAATACAGACTATGAAAGAGGCGGGAGCAAGCGCCTTAGTTCTGCAGGCAGAGCGCTGTATAATTTTAGACCCTCAGGCGGTCGCTATTGAGGCTGATAGGGCGGGAATTGCTGTGGAAGTAGTGGCCACTGTGATAGCTCTTAAGGATAGAATAGCACCAAACAAATAAGCTCCGAAGAGTAGGGGCGGTCTCAGAAATGCTGAAGACAAAGCCCGCTTCATAAATATATTGTTTATCACTGCGCCCGTGACGTGCTATTAATGGGGCGCCTAGCCTCGGATATGCTGTGAAGTCAATTGCTTACCCTTTAATAGCCTTGCTTAGCGCCGCGTTGGCCTGCCTTTCGCTATTGGAATGGCAGCACGCCCGCTCAATTTCCGACATCGATGATTTGCGTGGGATGAAGCTAGGGAAGAGCGCGCTCGCCCGAAGCGTGGAAGGCTTGCGCCGGGCCAATTCCTATTCAGTTAAAACTGCCGATGGAGAGGCGCGCCTGTTTGATGCACTGCGCCTCCAGGCAGAAAGCGAAAAAGACGCCGATACCCGTATCGCTTTGTTATGTGAGGCCCTGCAGCATGGTGGTGAGGCCTTACGTCGGGCGCCTCGCAATGGTGCGCTCTTGATGAACTGGGCCAACGTTCGTCAGACCCTAGGTGAAAGCCTTGAGTGTGGGCGCCCATTGACCCAAGGTAATTTTAGGGCTGCCATGAACTCTGCAGTAGCTTTTGAGCCCAGCAACGTGGGGGTGCTTTTTTCAGCTGGCCTGATTTCGCAGTGGGCTGGTGATCGCGCCCAGGCCTTCGCATTGTATCGTAAGGCGTTGACGCTAGGTGAAGTCACCACGCCTTCGCAGCGCGAGTACATAGGTCGGCAGATCGAAAGCGGTGAGGATTTGGCGGCAGTCGTGCCCGCACGATTCCCTCAAATTGTTGAATGGACGCAACGGATAAAACGCCAACATCCTCAGTCAGAGGAACTTTTTACTAGGACCCTTGAGCGTATGCAAATGGAGGCCCTGTCCGAAGCTGAGGATGGACATACCTCTGGAGCGATTCCCCAAGAAATGCACCAACAGCGCTTATTTGGACTGCTTAACGCGGGTGTCTCCTCTCCCGTGAGACAAAAGATTGATTCATTGTTAGCTAGTCTTTTCGCTGAGGTGGGGAATAAACCGATCGCCACCTATCTAACTGAGAGGAAGAGCCTCTCTGAGGTGCCAGTGATTCGTACATTTGCTGAGTCAGATACGCGTCCCCATAAATCACCATTGGTTGGCTGGAATCGAATCGGCGAGCGTAATTTCGACGATTTCTACTCTTCGATCGGCTTTTTTGTTCCAGATAACCATAGAGTTATCTTGGTCGAGTTGCAGGGGCGCAACGAGACTTCAAACCTGTCCATGTCGTTGGTGAAGCTTTTTGCTAGCAATGATAACCAACAGTGGGTGGAGCTCGAAAATGAATCGCGACTTGAGTCGTATCGAATTGGACGACGCTACATTGTCGCCATCCATCCACCGCCTGACACTTTTCGCTATTGGAAGGTTAACTTCGCAAGCTCATCTCGAGCTCGAACATTTGGAAATGAGTTGGCGAGCCTCGTAAAAGTGTATTCTAAGGGGGAGGGCGCGCAATGATTACAAGGTTGTTGATTGCAGCGAGTGTATTCTGGGCTGCTCCAGCGATTGCACTTGACTCGGTCACGCTTGGGGTGCCTGAGTTCCCAGAGCGACTTAGTATTTTAGAGTCACGATCTGCAATTGCCGAGTATGTAAGAGCCGCAACAACTTCCGCCCTAGTTCAGGCGGGACAGCCAGTAAAGTTTGAACTCGCTGATGGCATGTCAGTAAGCTCTGACTATAAAGAGTGGGCATTCCACATTGCGCCAAGTGCCAAGTTTTACAATGGCCGAACTGTTCTTCCTGCCGATGTCGAGTTCTCGCTGCGGCGCTGTCAGCAAAACGGATTGTTGGGTGAAGTTAGTTCTACACGCAGCGAGAGTCGCAAGTCGCGCAGTCTTGGAAGTGAACAGTGGGTAGTCGTGTCGCTAGGCAGTAACGCCGACCCGCACATATTTCCTGATAGATTAGCCAAATGCCCGATTGTAGAAAGAGCCAGTTCAAGCCTTTTTGGTGCGCAGCTAGGGTTTGGCTCTAACTATGTGGCGGTTGGGGATTATTCGATCGTCGACTTTCGTGTGGGGCACGAATATACGCTTCAGAGATCGCCTCTGGACTCGTCTTTGCGGAGCAAGCGCCTTCGCAGCGCTCCGCTTAACCTAGTGTTTAGGGGGTTTAGGGACGAAGAGTCAGCGCTTACAGCTCTCAGGGTGGGCACTATTGATGCGTTTCTTTCTGTTCAAGAGGGCATCATAAGTAAAGCTGAGAAAGATGAAACCTTGTCGATTCGCAAGTGCTCCCAGTATACTCAAGTACTTAGGCGGGGCTTAAGTATTAATTGCCCAGAACAATTTATCGCAGCGGATGTTCAATATGTTGGCTAATAACAGGCAATTCTGGTGTGCTACGCTCGCATTATTGGTAGTTTGCGCATTTCTCGGCTGCACCAATCGCGCCATGACCAAGCCCAGATCAGAGGTTGTCTCGGAAGCCCAAAATCAGGGATTGGAGGTTAAGAGCCCGGATCAGGAGCGAGATACTTTCTATGAGCTCGAAAGAAAACAGCAAGACGAGATTGTCGAACTTATTCGTCGTCGAACGGACGCTAGTGTGCGTGACCCTAATTATCGGCTAGGACCAAGTGACGAGATTGAAATTAATGTTTTTGACGTGCCGGAAATGAACGTCACAGCGCGGGTGCGCGAATCTGGCTATGTATCTCTACCACTAGTCGGCGCGGTAAAGGCGGGAGGGCTAACTGAGCAAGAGTTCCATGAAGAGCTGCGTAAACGTTTAGCTAGTTACGTCAAAAACCCAGAGCTAACGGTTTTCGTTTCTTTGTATGGCAGCCAAAAGGTTGCTGTCTTGGGTGCGGTTGCCAAGCCAGGCTCATATCCTCTTAAGAAGGGCTCGAATAGTATTCTGGAGCTATTGAGTGAGGCCGGTGGTGTTAACGATCGCGCTGGTGGGCTTGTTACCTTTGTTCCAGCCGAACGGACCGGGCTTGGTTCTAGCAATGACGTCGAGGCCCGCGCTCGGCTGGCCTTAAACTCCCAGGGAGGTTTGGATGTTAGAAATAGCGGAATCCAACTTTATCTAGATCAGGTGCTTGGTACCAACGGGTTAATACCGTTAGAGATCCCTGTGCGGGGTGGTGATATGATCGTCGTACCGGAGGCAGGAAAGATTAATGTAGATGGTGAGGTGCAAAAGCCTGGTGCCTACGAGCTTGGCCAGCGCATGACGCTATTGGGAGCTCTTGCAGCGGCGGGAGGTATTACTTATGGCGCTAAGGTTGATGAGGTAGAGGTGATCCGCGAGGTTGGGCTGGACGACAAAGCGCACTTGGTGGTTGATTTGAGTAGGCTGGCGCGAGGAGAGGATCGCGATGTGCGTCTCCGTAATGGCGATATTGTTGTAGTTCCATCGGACTCTGGGCGACGTCTGACCCAAGATACATTTGAGGGTATTTCAAAGGTATTCAATTTTGGAATTGGCGGCAGTGTGAACTTGGCTAACCCATAAGGACTTGTTTGTTAAGGCTGACTTTTACATGAGCGATTTTACTCCCAGCACAGAAGTTCGACGCCTGCCAGGCAATTTGCCTTCTACAAACGTGGCCCTGCACGACTCAGGAATCGATAGTCCTCATAACGAAGTGCAGTTGCGTGAGTACTGGCGATTGGTGTTTAAGTACCGCTCTATTATTGTTGGGCTCACCTTGGTCGGCGCGGCGCTAGCTGCAATGTATGCTTTCACAGCCACACCAATGTATACGGCGCAGAGTAAGATCCGGATTAGCACTTATGAGCCGGTGCTCACTGCTACTAAGATTGAAGATTTGCTACAGCAGAAGAGCAAGGAGTCAAACTATCTAGAAACTCAAGTGGAGGAAATTCGCAGCTATTCGTTAGCTGACAAGGTGCTCGAAGATAGCGCTATCCGAAGTGGAGTTGAGGGCAAGAAGCGCGAAAGTTTGTTTAAGCGACTTTTTGGTAGGCATTCCGACGATATTAGTTCAGCGGACGCTGCGCCTGAGTTAGACTCTCTTGCAGGATATAAGGCCCCAATTGGGACTATCAAGGCCTACTTAGATGCAGTTGAAGTTGCACCAGTTCGCCGGACTTCGCTTGTATTGATTAAGGCAGTGACAGGATCTCCTCAGCTTGCTGCTCTTATCGCCAACAAGCATGCGCTTACCTATATCGATTGGGTACGCTCCAATCGTATTGAGCAGCAGTCGCGGGGTCTTCAGTTCTTGCGTGGTCAGGCTGATGAGCTCCGCGAAAAAGTAGCAGACTTAGAGCGAGAGATGGCGGATTACGCCGAGGCTAACAGTATCGTTGCCCTTAATAAGGACGAAAATATTACGGCGCAGAAGATGTCTCAGCTGAATAAGCTGCTAACCGACTCCACTGCTAAACGCATTGAAGCTGAGAATGTTTTCAAGGAAGCTCAGAGTTCACTAGGCACTCGCTCGGCTGGCTATGACGACCAGTCACTGCAGGTAATGCGAGCTGAGTTAGCTAAGCTTGAAGGCGAGTACCAACAGCTTTCCGCTAAGTTTACACCAAACTACCCGCGAATCCAGCAGCTCAAGTCACAGATTGATTCTATTAAGCAGTCGATTGATGGCCAACGTAAGCAAATAGTATCTGGACTAAAGGCCAAGGCGCTAGCGGCAGCAGAGGAAGAGAAGAATCTTAAGGAGGAACTTGAGCAGCAGAAGAGCCGTGCTTTCGAATTATCGAAAAAGGAAGTGCAGTACAATATTCTTAATCGCGAGCTGACTACAACGCGCGAGTTGCTTGACAATGTCTTAAAGCAAATTAAAGAGACCTCTTTAGCGGTTGAGAGCAATGCCTCTAACGTCTCAGTAGTGGACTATGCCAGCGTTCCAACAGCACCTAGTCATCCCAAGAAGTTTATCATACTGGTCTTGGGGCTAATCGCAGGTCTTTGTGCGGGCGTTTTAGCGGCCTTTGTTTTGAACTACCTGGACAATACGGTCAAGACACCGGAGGAGGTAAAGTCGCTTTTACGTCTGCCAAATCTTGGCGTAGTTCCATCCTTTACCATAGAAAATTCTGAGAGTTTGGACCGGGAGGGCACTAAAAAGTCCAGTGGGTCGCGTGAGATTATTCCGTATGACCCAGCCCAATCGGCTTATCCGATTGTATTCGTTCAGGCCCCCAAGTCTTTAGCGGCTGAGGCATATAGAACAATCCGCACTGGATTGTTGCTATCGCGCGCTGGTGAACCTCCGCGCACTTTACTTGTAACTTCAGCGCAGTCGTCGGAAGGGAAAACGACATCTTCAATAAATCTAGCTGTAAGTTTGGCTAGCGCTGGCGGTCGGGTGATCCTAGTAGACGCCGATCTCCGCCGCCCTAGTATGTACCGCCATTTTCAGCTCGACTCCCACTTGCCGGGTTTAGTCGACGTAATTACTGGGCAAATGAGTTGGGAAGAAGTGGCCCTAAAGGATATTGTGCCAAGGGTTACAGTTATTCCTAGTGGACAAATTCCACCCAATCCCGCCGAGTTGCTAGGTTCGCTCGAGATGGCCACACTGATTGACCAACTTTCAGCTAGTTTCGATTATGTTGTAATTGACTCCCCACCGATCTTGCCGGTGACGGACTCAGTGATTCTCTCACGCTACGTTGAGGGTGTAGTCTTGGTGGTAAAGGGGGCATCCACCCCGCGTCGCGTTATTTCAGATGCTCGTGCCCGTTTAAAGGCAGTTGGCGCAAATCTGCTTGGGGTGGTGCTGAATGATGTCGATGTGACTGGCGGCGATTACTATTACTATAACCGTTACTATCACTCATACTACCGCGACGAGGATAAAAAATCACACAGTCGAGCCTCAGGCGCTAGAAGCTAGAATAGACAGTGACGGCTTAGGTAAGTACTAAAGCTTGGCTTGGCCTACCAGGACTCCGCGTGTGTGGCCTGAGCATAGCCTGAACATCCAGTGAATTTAAGTGCTTAGCTCCGCTGAATGGCTTTTCAAAAAGCGAAGCGCAGACCTTCTACCCTTCATCAAATGTAATGCGGGGGCGCCATCTACGGTGTCCAGGGATTGAACGTTCACCCAAGGGGTTTCATGTCGAAAGTGCTTGTTACTGGCGGAAGCGGATTTCTAGGTTCACGAGTCGTTGAGGAGCTAAAATCTTGTGGCTCCTTTGAGGCAGTTCACACTTTCCGTTCCAGTGAGTACGACTTACGCCAACTTGATGCGGTGAAGCAGCTCTTTCAGGATAAGCCAGCTGATACACTAGTGCACCTGGCCGCTGTGGTTGGCGGGATCGGCGCGAACATGCAGCGCCCCGGAGAATTCTTCTACGACAACTTAGTGATGGGAGTGCACCTAGTTGAGCAGGCGCGCTTGTTTGGGGTTAAAAAGTGCGTTGTGATTGGAACCATCTGCTCCTATCCGAAATTTACGCCGGTACCATTCAAAGAGGACGAGATTTGGAATGGTTACCCTGAGGAAACCAATGCTCCTTATGGACTGGCGAAGAAGATGTTAATGGTGCAGCTGGATGCCTATCGTCGGCAATATAACTTCAACGGAATTAGACTTCTAATGGTTAATCTGTATGGGCCGGGAGATAACTTTGATTTGAATAGTTCGCATGTCATACCAGCCATGTTGCGCAAATTCCATGAGGCTAAAGAGGCTGGGCAGGATGTTGTAACTCTTTGGGGAGATGGCAGTCCAAGTCGAGAGTTTTTGTATGTTGATGACGCAGCGCGAGCTATTCGCTTGGCAACACAGCGCTACAACAAGCCTGCGCCAGTGAATGTTGGCTCGGGAATGGAAATCACCATGCGCCAATTGGCAAATCAGATTAAGCGTGTGGTCGCCTTCGAGGGGGAAATTGTTTGGGATACTTCTAAGCCAAATGGTCAGCCACGCCGCTGTCTGGATGTTTCACGTGCTCGCGAGGAGTTCGGCTTTAGTGCCAATATGACATTCCCTATGGGGTTACAGCTCACCTATGATTGGTTCAAGCAGAATTATGCTGCGATTGAAGCTCGAGAGAAGTTGACTCAAGGCGTAGCGGCCAGGACCTAGGATTCGTAACGAGTTGCCTGACGGATATTTGGTTGCTTTAGAGGCGGAGCGTTTACCTAGCGACTCTCAATATTGCATTCGCCGCTGTAGTGTCACCTTGCTCATTCCTAATTTGAGCGCCCAGGCCCGATGCGCGTAAAACTAGCGCAAAATCTCTGCGTATCCGGTCCATCTCTAATGATAAGGTCTCCGGGCAGAGCTGAGCCCATGTTAATTTGCCACCAATGAGGAGCCGATTTGCAATCCTATCGGCAGTATCGTGCTGATCGTAGGCCGAAGGAATAATTATATGAGGCACGCCTGCTCGCAAAACCTCTGCTGTGGTGCCAATTCCACCCTGGTGCACAACCAAGCTAGCCGACTCAAATACCATAGAAAGTGGCTCGTACAGGCTAACATGCAGTCCTGGACCTAAATCTCCTGCTGCCGGGCGATTCTCTTCTTTTCCAATTAGCAAGAGACCTGCAACGTTTGAGAGGCGACAGGCCTCGCAGGCTTGCTGATAGAATGCGCGTTTGTCGGCACCGTGGACAACCCCTGTGCCTAGCGTAAACACGACCACATTCTGGTGATCTAACAGGAACTGTCTAGTGCCGTCAGATATTTCTCTATTTCCAGAGAAATCGCGGTCAAAATGAGCGAAGCCAGTAGTCTGGAAGTGTGCTGGGTCGCGCTTTGACGGCGCCCTAAAGTGGGGAGACCACATGCCTAGGTGGCGTTGTCCACCAGTTAGCTCTCGAGTTACTTCGCCGATCTTGAATTCCAGGTTTGCTTCGCGGTAAGCAGTGCGGGTTTTAAAATCGAATAGGGCTGATGCCGCAAGTGAAGCCACTCTATACATAAATGGAGCAGCCCAATGAGGAATTCGAAGACCAGGCAGATGCGGCTGAACAGCTGGTTCCCCAGGCCATACCATTGGGGAATAAGCAGCACTAATGGCTGGAATGTCTAGGCTCCTCGCGGTGGCCTGAGACCCAAGCGCCACTCCATGTGAGAAAATAACATCAGGTGGATCTTTGCGCGCCAGATCACGCAGTTGCCTTGCAATAGCTGGCACGTTTGGAAGCACCATTTCATTCACAAAAGTGCTCAGCGCTCGCGGTCCGGCATAGACGTTGGGATGTTCTAGTAAGTTGCGCTGAGCCTCGATGGTGCCGACCGGCACAAAATTAGCCCCAGCTGAGCCCACTAATTCCTGGAATTGCGGGTTGGCAAGAAACGAGACGCGATGCCCTCGAGATGTGAGATCTTCTGCTACCGCCAACATTGGCCTAACATCACCCGAAGTTCCATTTGGTGAAACCATGGCAATATGGGCTTTGTGAAATTCTTGTGTCATACCTCAAACACCACAGACTACCTTTGGTGGGGTCTATGCGTGCTAGGGAGCTGCTTGTCGACTACCAGCCTTAATTCTGATGACTCTCTGTATTAAGGAGGGGACGCTGTCTTCCCTAAGCATAGAAGGCGGTATAAGAACAAAGTTACTACACCGCTCCTAATTGAATTATGACAGCAAAGCGGCGCTTAGTCACATAGCTCGCAAGGGATGCGATATTAAGATCAAATTTCAAACTCGCACTAAAACCGATAGGTTAGCTTGCCAAAGAAGGCGCGCTCTACCTCGGTGCGGGCGGTGTTTACCAAATTTGAGGTATACTCGAGATGCCCGGCGTTGAATAGGTTCTGCCCAACGATGGCTAGCTCAAGGTTCTGCGAAGCGTGCCAGCCAAGTCGTGCGTCAACTGCCACGTAGGAGTCTATGTTAAATGCCTCCACATCGCTGGCGTAACGGAGCGCTGCATCCAGCTCAACATTGTGTGGCAGGTTGATCTGTGAACGCAGAGCCATCTGATTGCGGGAAGTTTGGCTTTCAACTGCCTCAAATCCAGCATCTTGGCTGTCTGTGTCCCGATAAATCTGAATATTGAAATGAGAATAGCTTCCCACCAATCTCCACCAGTCAAACGGACGCACATCAAGCGCCACTTCACCGCCATAGATGCGTCCATTAAGTTTGTTTTGTACGCTGAATGGGACATCGATGTAGGGAATGCCATCCTGGGTTTGAGATACGAAGGGAGAGCTTAGCGGCTCCAGGCTAGCGAGCTTGTCGTAGTGGTTAAAGAACGTTGCTATATCTAGAGATGCCTTATCTAGAATTTGAGTCCTATAGCCAGCCTCGTAGGCCACTAGTTCCTCTGAGTCAAAGTTAGGATTCCCATTTACGCTAACAACGGTCGGCAGGGCCTGGCCAGGCAATACAGTGCTAACTAGACGACCATCCTTATTGAATCGTCCTGGATTCCGCACTGCGCGCGAAATGCTTGCCCAGATCGAGTTACGCTCATTGGGGGTAGACACAAGGCGTATATTTGGAAGCACCTGCGCACCTGTGAGCTGATTTGCTTCAAGTTTAGTACCTAAAACCAATTTTAGCTTTGTTGGAACAATCGTGACTTCATCCTGCACGAATGCAGTTGTAAGCCCAAGTGTCCTAGCCGAAGGGTCTACGCTGGCCACGAAAGTGTCATCGTGATCGTCGTGGTAAACACGGTAGCCTGCTCCAACTAGCACATCGTGCCTCTCGAGGGGGGAAAATCTCAATTGGCCGTCGACGTCGTATGTGTTTCTGCGCTGCTTAATAACGATGTCGTTTCTATCAATGCGATCCCAGTAAGCTTGAAGTGTAAAGTCCGAGCTGGCCGAAATGTTCTTGGTCCAGCGCGCCAAAATGTTTTGGCCGTTGTAGTAACGGGTGGCTATGCGAGGAACTGCAAAGTTTGCAAGGTCTGGCGCAACAAGATTCCAGCCAGCTTCTCCATAGTAGGAGTCTCCCTGCACAGTAAGGTTGTCACGATCTCCCAGCTTTGTGTCGGTGCGAAATCCAAGTCTATAAGAATCCCAGTCGTCATGTGCCGCGCCAGCGTCGTCCTCTAAGCGGTAATCATCGCGCGTTGAAGCTTTGGCGTATACGCGATAATCGCTGTTCCCAACACTATCGCCGTAGCGCAGGGCGCCAAAAGCGTTCTCTTCCTTGCCGCCGCCAGCGCTAGCAAGTAGTCCGTGCGTCTTGCTGGACGACTTAGTGATGATATTAATTACGCCGTTTACTGCGTTGGATCCCCACAGGGTAGCGCCAGGGCCACGAATAACCTCAATGCGCTCGATATCTTCAAGCATTAGATCGTTTTCGTTCCAAAATACGCCTGAAAAGAGCGGCGTATAAACAGAGCGCCCATCAATTAGGACCAACAACTTGTCGCTAAAAAGTCCGTCAAAGCCACGGATTGAAACAGCCCATTGGCTGCGATCGATCTGGGCCACATTGACCCCTGGCACAAGGCGTAGAGCGTCTGGAATAGTTGTTACCCCCGATCGGCGAATGTCCTCATCGGTTAGTACGTAGGCGGCCGAAGCAACGTCTGATAACTTCTCAGCCTTTTTTGACGCGGTTGTTACCTCAACGTTGACAAGCTCTTGAATCGACATCTGCGAGTACGCATCTTCCCATGTCTTGCCATTGGCAGTCTCATTTTCAGACCATGCAAAAGAAGCAAAGAGAATTGGGGAAATCGTGAGGACCGCAAGGTATCGTGACAACATGATATGGGATCTCCGCTAAAGAACGGACAAAGCTAACGCAGCCGCTCTTCTAAGTAATATGTGTTCTGAGTTCTAGCGGTCTGAGCAGAAAAACTCAACCGTTTGTTGAATGCAAACTAAATAAAGAGTGAATTATGATAGGCGCAAGCGGATGCCGAGTCGCTCTTTGGGAATTCGGCGCTTACGCGGCCGGCTTCATCCCGGGGTTCTCTAGCTCAGCTGCCCAAGCAAGATCGCTTCCAGCACTGGCCCGAAGTTGAGACTCCGCAGTAACATAGGCCTGTTCAGGCTCTACGCCGTCCTCAATCAACCTTGTTGCAAGATCTACTACTAACATATCAAAATCAGGTTCTGCCGCTGCTACTGGCGCTGTCGAGGGTGACATATCGAGTTTCCTAAAACGCTCTTATAACAACTATAAGGTAACCATCAGGGCGGTCTTAGTCAACCTGCTAGATTCAATCTGATGGCATAAATTTGAGTAGGGTGCAGGTTCTTGCTAGCCTTTATGCGTATATTTGAGTCCTGGCTATAGAAAGCTCCTAGTCGTTTATTACGAGCTAAATTTATGGTTTCCCCAAGCGAGAGCGCGCAACCGGGCCTTACCGATGGCCGCGCAGCTCCAAGAACATGGTCACAGTGTGATACCGCCGCTGAGAGGTTGCAGGCCCTAGCAGGCCTAGTGCGAGCCGAGGTTGAGGGCAGAGTTCAATCGGCTGAGACAACTCTCGGGCATGGAACGGATTTTTCTAGATCGGTGATGCGGGCTAGATTCCTGTTTGAGGCTTTAACCAGAGAGTTCTCGTCTGTGGGTATCTTGGGCGTAGATAGGGGGGGCCAATTTAACCAAAGGCAGGCTGAGGTGATGTCAGCAGGCACTAATCCAGTAAAGTCTCTTATCGGTGAGGCTATTCTTAATCTTGAAATGGGATGTCGGGCAGGGCTTGTAGTTGCATCCACGATTAGAACAAGCGCCACTGGAAGGGAACCCAAAGAACAGCGTAGAGCAGAGCTGCAGGCCCTACGTCATAGACGAGAATTGGAGGCTTTTGTTGACTCTGAAATTGGAGCCTTTCTTGAGACATCCGATTTCGCACGCTTGGCTCGCGAGCACAGTAGCGGAAGAGGGGGATACGATATAATTGATAAAATCCTTACCAACCGCCCAAGTGGCCCTACTTTGTTGGGTTGCCTCTTGGATGAAGCTTTTCTGGGCGCTCCGGCTGCCAGGGCTCATCAGGAGCGCATAGTAGACCTGCGGGAAATGTTGGATCTTTGGTTTAAGCGTACGCCATCCGATCAGCCGTTTACCTTGGTAAGCGTTGGCTGTGGACCGGCCAAGGAGATCGTAACCTGGATTGGTTCAAAAGCGGAGGCCGAACGGTTGAACTTACGGCCCTGCGAGGATACATGGAGTGTTCCCGGGGCGGTTGATCGCCTGGATATTCATTTAGTAGATCGTGATTTAGGAGCGCTTGCACTTGCTCAGAATAGAATCGGGCGAGCCTTGGATGCTCGTAGATCTGGCCCTGACTCTGGGGCCAGCGTCGATCAGCGCATAATTGACGTGGATGCTCACGTCATAAAGCACTACAAAGAAGGTGGAACTAGAAGAGGTGCAGACAGCCTGCCAGCGCGTGGTTCGATACTTGGAACTTTCCGAGAATGCGCAGGTCTAGTGGATTATTTGGACGACGAGGCGACACGGCTGCTCTTAGCTGCCAATCTTTATCACGCACAACCAGGAGCTCTGATAGTTTTCACCGTGGTCGCGCCCTCAGATCCTTTCCAAGCCGCACGCGAAGTTCTGCTAAAATGGCCTCTAATACATCGTGATCGCGCTGCCTTAGTTCAGCTCGGATCCAAACTAAAAGCTTGGTGCGAGGGGTTACATGAATCGATGAAATTCATGGATAAACCAGTGCCGCATTTTGCTGGCACCTTTCGTGATGATATCAGTGAGATGCAGCAGCTGCTTGCGGCGTTAAGAAACGATAGCTTTAAACCAGGTTCTTTCTGTGTTGTGAACGGTTACAAGGTTGCTCCGGGCGCAGAAGGGGTGAACCAGTATTTGGTTGTAAGAGCTAACGCTTAAGCTCTCCTAGTGCCAATTTGGCAAAGTTCTCCCCAAACAATTCGCTATCTTCCCCGGATCTCTTCATAGGTTTGACGAATTAGGTTATTCTAGTAAGAGTAGGGCGGGCTCAGGGGCGGCTCTTTTATCTAAGTGGGTGTTGTCTAGTAATGGACCTAGTTTCGAAAGAACCTATTGCACTTTTGCCTGGGTCTGTTGTTGCCTCGCGCTATCAAATTATCCGCTGTCTGGGTATTGGGAGTATGGGCATGGTGTATCTGGCCCGCACTGTAAGCGGGGGTACTCCACTTTGCGCGCTTAAAGTACTTTCACCTGCTGATACTCATGCCGCTGCATACGCTAATTTTTTGGCACGCTTCCGAAACGAGATTCAGTCCGCTAGGCGTGTAAGGCACCCTAATGTAGTGCAGGTGTACGATTGCATCGAGGACGAATCGGTAACTGCCTGTGCTATGGAGTATGTAGGCGGTGGTGACCTTGGTCAGCTTATTCGCCGACATGCTGGTCCATTTCCTCCTGGAGAAGTAGTTCGTTTGATGCGTGAGATGTGCGCAGGAGTAGAGGCTATTCATCGGGCGGGTATCATCCATCGAGATATTAAACCGGCGAATATGCTCCTAAGTGAGCAGGGCCAGATTAAGATTAGTGATTTCGGATTGGCGCGCAGTGAGGAGAGTCCAAAGCTAACAGCACGCGGTGGTGTGGCCGGTACTATTCAGTACCTCAGTCCTCAATATCTAGAGGGTGGTCACGTAAGTACGCTGGGCGATATATACGCCCTCGGTACTATCGCTTACGAACTTGCCGCAGGGGCCTTGCCTTATGCGGGCGTCAGTGTTTTTCAACTAATTGAGCTCAAGGTAAATTCAGATCCCATTCCACCGCATGAAGTGAATAAGGACTGTCCACTTGAACTCAGCGCGGCAATTATGCGCGCGCTTTCACGTGACCCTGGGCACAGGTATCAAACCGCCATGGAGTTTGCTACGGCACTCGGCAAAGTGCCGGTTACAGAAGCGCCCAGCCTTGGGCCTCCGATTCGCCAAATTCAATTTTCCAAAACTACGCCTACCCCTGTAAGACGCCGGGGGCAACTTATGCGTATCGGCGTGGGTGGGGTAGCGCTGGGTGTCTTAGTCTTCATGCTTATGTTTGGCGCCTTGCCACGATTGTTGTCTGGCGCGGCGGAACCCGCCACCGATGGCGGGACTAGTGAGACGTTAGCTGCCAATCTCGCATCAGTGGTAGCGAACGAGGCTGGTCAAGTGACATCTCCGCACACTGGTTTTGTGGCCCAACCAGCCGCAGTTCATTCAGAGAGCTCTGCTAGCTTCAACGGCGATGGGTCAGCAATTTTTATCCCTTCGATTGTAAGACTAGGCGCAATTCAGACCAAGCAAAGAACTAGAGTATTCGAGCTAAGGCGACGCGTGGCACGAGTGTCTGCTGATAATCCAGCAATTGTTGCTGATAGCACAAAATTTGCTTCTTCCAGCTCCAGTCCAAGCACACTTTCAGCTTCAGTTGCTGAGGCAGGGGAAGGCGCAGAACCTACAGCTGAAGCCAAGGTACGCGGTACGCTTTTGTATCGACTTGCTGATTATGTTGAGTGGCCTTCACGGGCGTTTGCTAATTCCTCCGCGCCATTCCAGATTTGCCTAATGGGCTCCGACCCATTTGGGCCCTCTTTTGACCGACTTCTATCGCGCATAGTTTCCAAGTCTGGACGCGGGTTTAGTCTGCAGCGTCGGCCGATTGGAACGGCAGCTGCACAACTTCGCTCCTGTCAGGTGCTGTACCTTGGCTCGGATCTTAACACTCGTAGTGCTGATATTTTGTCTAGCGTTAGAAGAGATCCTGTTCTTACCGTTACCGATGGTAGTGATGAGGGTATAGTAGATTTTGTGAATCAGGACCGTAAGGTAAAGTTCGGCATCAACAAGCGCCGTGCGCGTGAAGCCGGGCTTACAGTGGGCAGCTTGTTGTTGGATTTGGCGGCAAAGATTACAGAGTAATTGAAGATGGAAGAAACCGTCGATACGAGCAAATTGAATGGCACTGATGAAAAGCCAAAAGCGCTATCTGCGGTGAATGCTGCAAGTGGTAGTGATGTCGGCAAAACACGGTCTGAGAATCAGGATTCATTTTGTGTAGTCGAAAACGATCGAGTGCACTTCTATGCCGTGGCAGATGGAATGGGCGGCGCTTCTGGCGGAGGGCGAGCCTCTCAGCTTGCGGCTGACGCGCTACAAAGGTTTGTAGAAAATTGCGCGGTCATTGATGAGGGCGCTCTGCGCGAGGCAGTCCGGTCTGCTCATGAGAGTATTCTAAAAGAGGCTAATGCTGTGCCAAGTTTGGCTGGTATGGGCACTACCTTGGTGTGCTTGGCCTTTACAAATGAATCTGTTTATCTGCTGAATATTGGAGACTCAAGGGCTTATCTACTGGAAGGTGCGGCCTTCACCCAGCTTAGCGAGGACCATACGGTAGTCGCGGAGCTGTTGCGCTCTGGTACTATCGATGACGAGCAGGCCAAGCATACGCCAGTGTCGCATATGCTTACGCGCAGTCTTGGTGCCGCGGGCGAAGTTGAAGTTGATTGCTGGAAAGCTGATTTCACAGGTCTAACCGGGAGCACCTTTCTGCTTTGTTCTGATGGACTGCATGCCCAGGTGCCGGGAGAAGAAATCGCTACTTTGTTAGCTGAGGCTGACCTTAGTATTATCCCAAAGCGCTTGCTTGAGTTGGCGAATGCTAAGGGTGGTCAAGATAATGTGACTGCCATTGTCGTGCGTGTTGGTGCCTTCGGAGCTGCGAACTCTAATGGATTAAGCCTGCGATCCTTTAAGCGTGTGCAGCTAGCTAGTTTTAATTCGGCCGCCTCTGGTCCTAGCGTTGCCATGTCGCGGTTACAGGTCGAAAAGGAAATTATACCGCCAGTACCTGCGCCACAGCCGGCGCTGACTGAGGATAGCGCCGATGAGCGGCCAGTTAGGAACTTACGGCGCTTGATTTCTATGCTGTCCCTGGCTGTGGTATTCGGCTTTGGTTTGGCACTAGGTAATCTTTTGCCGCGTGGCACTGGCCTGGACGCTGCAGACGTGGCGCGCCAGCCTGCGAGTGATGCCGGCGCTATGCCTTCAGTTTCAGTCGTTGCTGAAAAAGGCGATATAACAGTCGGCAGCATAGGTAAGATAGAGAATTTTGACGCACGTAGTCTTTCTGCTGAAGATGCCACCGAGAAGCTTGAGCAGGTTCGCTTGTCGATGGACGTGGCGACTAGGCGGCTTTTGGTGTGGATCGAACGGCAGTCACGGGTGCAAGGGCAACAGATGAATGAGTTAGCTTCAGAAATTGCGGTAACCGTACCAAGCATCAAGAGCCGCTGGGACGCTTACCAAGAGGTGAGGGCTGAGTACTTAAAACAAGCTGAGGACTTAGTTTATAATCCCCTTGATAGTGCCAAAGAGGCACGTGTTGCGGAACTGGAGAAGAAAAGTGCATCGCGTTTTGAGGAGGTCTCAAGCGCAGTGAAGCGCATTGTAGATGAGACTGTGGCTGCCACGCTTACTGAAATCGCCCGCTTGACTCGTCAGCGCGATCGTCTGCAGGCACGGCTTGAAGCGCTGCGGCGAGAGGCGTCAGTACGCTAGCCTGCGTAAGCGCCCACTGTTATCCTGCCCTAGGCAAACCTAAGCGGCTTTATCCAAAGAGGGTGCCCACTACGAGACAAAAATGCTTTACCTGGCCATAACTTAGGTAGGCGCAAATCTGTCTTAGACGGCTGAGATTTGGCCCAATGGTTACAAAGGGTTACGAGCTCTTTTTATGATGCTACCAAAGCGAAGACCAGAACTGGTTGTCTCCCGTGGCGGGAAGACAGGCGCTATACTCAACGCCAAACGAGACACTGGAGCAGAGCTATCCAAGGAAAACCTTCAACCCCAGCCTGCGCAGACTAAACCAGCTGTGTCGCCCCACCCGGTATCAGAGCCAGTTGTGCGTGTGGAGTCGCCAAAGGAAAAATCAGTCGCCCCAGCCAACGCCGAGTCAGGCGACGGGCTTGATTCAGGAAAGAACTCCCAGTTTTCATCCGACTACGCGGTGGAGAAGCCTGGTTTTGAAAGTTTTGCTAATCCAATGGAGTTAGCCGAAAAGCTTGGGCAGGTTGGCTACCAATGCTTACCATTCGTAGCTCTGCAGGTGTCCTTACTGCTTAAAAGTAAGTCTAATCGAATAAAGGCCTTGCTGCTCGAGGGACCTTCAGGCTGCGGTAAGAGCTATTTCGCTAAAAGTTTAGCCAAAATTTCTGGCGCTGAGCTTATGTGCTTAAGCTGCTATCGGGGGATGCCCACACAAAATTTGATTGAGTCTCCCTCTACCCTGGCTATGGCAAATGCCATGGTTGGTAAGTTGGAGGGGCAGGCCGAGAAGCTCATGAATTTGGGGATTCTTTCGCGCGCCTATATGCGCTCGCAAGAAAAACCTGTCATTTTGCTGATTGACGAGCTGGATAAGCCAGATGCTGCGATTGACACATTCTTCCTTGGACCAATTCAGGATGCTCGCATCTGGTTAGAATCTCGGCCGCCTATCGATGCGAACGTCGACAATTTACTTTTAATATTCACAAAAAACTTTAACCGAGTGTTGGATGATGCTCTTTTGCGGCGCGTACATCCAATCAAGATGACCTATCTGGACTCCACTCTTGAGCGAAAGATTCTTTCAAAACACTGCCATCCGCAGTTGGTTAGTAACTTGGTGGCGGTAGCCGATCGCATGCGAAATAACAGCGGCTCTTATGCCTTTGAGCGTCCACCGGCCCCTGAAGAGCTGCTTTCCGCTGGGCAGTATGTGGCACAAATGCTAGAATGGGGGATTGTCGATTTCGGGGTAGTAGGGCGCAATATCTGGGCAACCTTAGCTAAGTCCGAGCATGACCGGGCCGTATTGGAGCATATGTTAAGGTACCACCCTGACTTTATGGACCCGCTTTTCCCAGACTCCAAGAATACACCTTTGAATGAAATTCACGCCCGCTTGGGGCGCATAGTTCTCTCCGGTATTGTGCAGGATCCCGACACAGAGCGGCGTGATGCCGCCTGGAAAACAATGGACAGCTACTAGCCTGCGTAACACCTGCAGACCCATTCTAAAGCATTAACTGGATAACTGATTTGGCCGAACGGTCCAGTGCCTGCGCTCCTATGGGACTTTTTGTTCCCCAAAAGGACTAAAATATTGCCTTAGGAGGCACTTGGACATAGTGTTCTACTTTGTCAGAGCACCGGTGGTTTGGTGCTTCTCATGAGGTGGTAGTATGAGCGGTGAGACAAGTTTAGCGCAGGGCGCTGGAGCGGGGGAAGTTTGGGACTGCGATACGTCGCAGATGAAGGCTGCAAAAATTTGTCCCCAGTTTGTCCCCTTTGAGCAGCCAATTCTTGCGGTTGTAGGATTAGCGTACGGCGACGAGGGCAAAGGACGCGCAGCATTAGACATCGCTGAGGTTCTGACACGGATTACGGGTGACCCTAAAGCTGTGGCTATGGTGGTTAAGGTAAATGGAGGCTCGAACTCCGGCCATACAGTTGATGGCTTTAAGCACCACCTAATTCCAGCCGGGATGACAAATCAGGATATTGATTGCTTTGCGCTTGGACGTGGTGTTGTGGCAGATCCGTTTCGCCTTATGCGCGAAGTGGTTGCGCTAGAGAAAACATTCGAGGATAAGGGCATTTTAGGTCGCGTGCGTCAGCGCTTGGTCGTCGACAATCGCTGCATGATGTCAGACTTCTGCGATCGTATGTTGGATGTAGCCAAAGAACTACTGCGCGTTGCGCGCGGCGGGGCTCCACGGGGAACGACCGCCATGGGCATTACGCCATCCTTCGAGCATGAGACCGGTCAGAGTCAGATCTGGTTTGAGGTTTTCCAGGAAGGCTTAGATCCAAATGTTCACGATAAAGCGCGAGCAAGGTTTGCGACTAATATGCGCCATCGCATTGAGGACGCGTGTCTGCAAATTCAGTCTTGGTTTGATAAATATGCTGGAACTCCGATTCCGGCCGCGGAGCGTGCGACTTTAGGTGAGACAATCGGCCCAGCTACCTTCGCTAGAATCCTTGATAAACTTGCGCAACGTGATGTCAAAGCCTCCTCTGCAAATATAGAGAACGGCTGCTTCCGTGAGGATGATTTCGACCTGCGCAAGTACCTTGCGCCGGGAGCCTACTCTCTGGATGTTGAGAGAATTATAGAGGACTACTGGTCAAAGGGCTTGGAGGTCGCAACCTCTCTGCGCATAGAGGACGTAGGAGAACGTGTTTTGGCCTTGTCCAGAGAGGGCCGCTTTGTAATCGGTGAGTATGGGCAGGCATATTGGCTGCATGTAAGGCATGGATTCAGTCCAGATGTGACGGCTTCTCGCACTAGTGTGGCGGAGATTTTTGACTCGCTTAATATCCCCTATAACTCAGGAGTGTCAGGTATCGGAGTAGTTAAGGCCTATAGTACTTCAGTAGGTACTCAATTCGTTTTGACCCCTTTGGATAAGGGGTCTCCGCTCGCTGAGCATTTAAGACCTTTGGAGACGGCCACGACCACAGGAAGAACCCGTGATCGCGCTTGGTTTGATGCGGTACAAGTTGGGCACGCCATAAGACGAGGCGGAATAGATGAGCTCATTATTAACAAGTTAGATGCGCTCAGTTACGCAGGAGATTGGAAGGATGAAAACTTGCGCATCTGCGTTGGCTATCGAACCCCAAAAGGTGAGATTCTCCACGCTGTGCCTACTTCCGATCTGCTGCGTAGGGAATTAGAGCCAGTCTACCGTGATTTCCCGGGCTGGTCTGAGGATCTACGGGCGGCGCGTAGCTTCAATGAACTTCCTATGAACGCTAAGTTGTATATAGCAGGCATGTACAAGGCTATTATTGACTGTGCCTACTACAAGAATGATCGGCCGCCCAAGTTGCCTCGCCTGCGCTTTATAGGAGTCGGTCCAGGCAAGGGTGAAATCATCTCCCGTGATATGCCGACAGCGGCGGAGCTATTGCGCCTTGCTGGCGAGGAGTAGCGTCCAAAAGCCAATAAATTATTAGCTTCGCCTAGCAGTTATGGCGACTATGATAGCCAGCAAACATTTGATCAGATCTAGGTATGCATGGGCCTTCGCCTAAACGTAACAAGTGAATAACTTTACTAAGGTGCCGATTTCCTTTAGAATCCCGCGGTGGATATTTTACCGCAGCTCCTTGTGAACGCGCTTATTGCTGGCAGTATTTATGCCCTCGCGAGCTCTGGACTAAGTTTAACATACGGCCTTCTACGTATCCTTAATTTTGCGCATGGGCACATCATGATGCTTGGCGCCTACGTTTTCTACTGGGCGCGCATTGAGCAGGAATTGGGCCTGGCTGGGTCGGCGCTTATCACCCTTGGGTTCATTTCTGTGTTTGGCCTCTTTGCTATGTGGGGATTTGTACTGCCATTTTCTAAATACAGTTTTTTTCTGGCATTCGTTACTACTCTGGCGCTCTCAATAATGCTTGAGTCGATTGTATCGATGCAATTTGGTGTGAATGTTAAGTCCCTCACTACTGGATTTGATATTGAGAGCATAGAGTTCCACGGGGTCTATATAACCCCAATTCAGATTTTGATCATTTCAAGTGCAGTGCTGATTCTGGGGGCAATGGCTTTTGTTATACACTGCACATCCATCGGACGCCGCTTAAGGGCAGTAGCTGAATTTCAGCCCGGGGCTGAGGGATTGGGACTAAGCAGCAAGCGCCTATATTATACGAGTTTTGTGGCGGGCTGCTTGCTTGCGTCCTACGCTGGGATTTTAGTTGGCTACGAGACAAATCTTCAGCCGCTGATGGGAAATACGTACACGATCAAGGCCTTTGCTGCTATGGTGCTTGGCGGCCTTGGTAATATCTGGGGCACTGTGCTTGGTAGCTATGTGCTTGGCTTGGTCGAGAACCTAAGCATCGGGCTCGACTTTGGTGGATACAGTCTCCCGGCCGGTTATAAAGACGCCTTCGCCTTCGTCATCATTCTTTGTGTTCTGCTATTTAGACCACAAGGCCTTTTTGGAACTGCAAACAGGAGGGCCTAATGGAATATTTTATCCATTTGCTAATCCTCATTTGCATGTATCTCATTCTTGCACAGAGCTTTAACTTAACCTTCGGGATGGGGCGGCTTTTTAATTTGGCGCATGTCGCGGCCTTCGCTATTGGTTCTTACGCTGCTGCTTTGCTATCGACAGAGTTAGGGCTCGGGTTCTGGAAGTGCATTTTGTTCTCCATGCTTTGTAGCGGGTTATTTGCCTTCCTGATTGGAGCTATCTCACTGCGACTAGCTCAGGACTATTTCGCGATTGGGACCTTGGCATTTAGTTCCGTTATTAATGCCTTATTGGTGAATTGGAAAAGCTTAACTAGAGGTGTTCTAGGAATTCCAGGTATTCCTCGTCCTGAGATCTTCGGAATTGATTTTACTGAAAACATAAACTTTTTGGGCCTTATTTTTGTATTCGTTGTCCTGACACATATTATTTTTTACATACTGTTCAATAATTCGTTTGCTCGTCGCCTCAAGGGGCAGGCAGAATTTGATTACGCCTGTTCATCGCTCGGTTGTAATACAAAAGCGATTCGGAATTGGAGCTTCCTGGTAGCCTCGGCCTGCGCGGGCCTATCTGGAGCCTTTTTCGCCTACTATATTAGCTACATTGATCCATCCTCGTTTGCTCTGAACCAGATGATTTTTGTTTTGACTATTAGTGTTGTTGGTAGCCCTGGCTCATTTTGGGGCGGTGTAGCCTCAACTATTTTCTTGGTACTACTACCAGAGCCGCTGCGTTGGATTGATATCCCGCCTAGCATACTCGGGCCAATGCGACAGTTTATCTATGCTTCGATATTGTTTGCTGTAGTGTGGTGGAAACGGGAGAAGTTATTTCCCGTTCAGAGGGGTATATGAGTTCAATGCTATCAGTTAGAGATCTGCATTTTGGGGTGAAAGACCTTTCGATTTTAAATGGAATTAGCTTCGAAGTTGAGCCTGGTGAAACGGTTGGCATAATTGGCCCCAATGGCAGCGGCAAGACTACGCTTTTTAACTGTCTAAGCGGATTCAACGTGCCAAGCTCAGGCAGTGTGCACTTTAAGGGTAATGAGATTACTGACATGCCTCCGCATGGGCGTTCACTGCAGGGGTTAGGCCGAGTCTTCCAGAACTTCGGAATATTCCGCGAGATGAGCGTGCTTGAAAATGTGATTATGGCGATCGAATCACGTCAATCCATTTGGTCCACTTTTTTCCCCTGGTCAAGGCAGAACGCTATTAACCGCGAAGAGGCGATGCACTTCTTGAAAGAAGTGCGCCTTGAAAATAGCGCCAAGCAGCGCGCGGCTAGTCTATCCGGCGGCCAAATGCGTCTTCTCGAAATTGTGCGTACACTCGCTTTTGGTGCAGATCTGTTTCTCTTGGATGAACCTACGGCAGGGGTCTCTCCAAAGATGAAGGAGGATGTGGCGCATCTGATTCAAAAGCTTCGCGCCATGAAGAAGACTGTCCTGGTGATTGAGCATGACATTAACTTTATTCAAAAATTCTGCGGTCGCATCATCGTTCTGGATGTCGGCAAACTAGTGCTCGATGATAGCCCAGAGCGAGTACGCAGTAGCTCAATGCTTAAGGAGATTTACTTTGGTTCCGAGGCGGCCTAGGGGCACGATCTCCCAGTCTGGCCGTTGATAGTGCCCCAAGGCGTTCAAGTTTGTACCCCAGTTTTTCAGATTTCTCGGTGATTTGGGGTGGTTAGCTCATCTGCACAAGTTGTAACTACATTGTTCATTTTTGCATCTCATTAAAGGTGGGGCATTGTCGCCTGTGGGGCCTCTTGGAGCGCCCAGTTGAGGATGTAGTTTATGGTTGAGCCGCGCAAAAGAGTTCTAATTGTTGATGATGAGCAAGGGATACGCGACTCCCTTAGGCTTTTGCTTAAAAGCAACTTCGACGTCCATACAGCCGAAGATGGGCAGCAGGCCCTGTCCCTGATTGATGAAATAAGTCCCGACTTAATCTTGCTAGACGTCTTAATGCCTAATCTGGATGGTATAGCCACGCTCAAGCAGCTACGTGAACGCAGCGTTGAAATTCCAGTTATTATGCTAACCGCAACAAACACTGTGAAGACCGCAGTTCAAGCCATGAAGTGGGGTGCGGTCGACTATCTTTCAAAGCCATTTGAGGTTGAGGAGCTAACCAACTTAATTGTTGGTACATTGGCCGATCGTGAAAGCAATTCGCAGAAAGAGGAAGCGCTAAAAGACCGTCATGCACCTGGTCCACAAGCTGATTTTGGGCCAATGGTTGGCAAATCTCCCATTATGATGGACCTATTTCAGCGTATCACGCAGGTCGCTGAGCGTGACACTACCGTGCTAATAACCGGCGAATCCGGAACTGGGAAAGAGCTGGTAGCCCGACAGATTCACAATCTTAGTCCACGCAAGAATGGACCATTTATTGCCATAAACTGTGCGGCCATTCCGGAGACTCTGATTGAGTCAGAGCTATTCGGACATGAGCGTGGAGCGTTTACTCATGCTGTGGAAAGGCGCATTGGCCACTGCGAACTTGCAGATGGCGGGACTCTATTCTTGGATGAGATTGGCGAGCTAAGCCTGCCAGTGCAGGTGAAGATGTTACGCTTCTTGCAAGAACAGGAATTTTACCGCGTAGGTCGATCCAAGCCGATTAAGGTCAATGTGCGCATTATTGCGGCCACAAATAAAAATTTGGAAGAGCTCATTAAGCAGAAGGCGTTTAGGCAGGACCTTTTCTACCGTATTAACGTGATTGGAATTGCCCTGCCAGCGCTGCGAGATCGCTACGAGGATATTCCAGCATTAGTACAACACTTTGCAGATTCATGTCGGCCAATGTACGGAGACAAGCGCATCAATATTTCCGCTGAAGCGATGGAGTTGATGGTCCAATATGATTGGCCTGGTAACGTTAGAGAGCTGGAGAATGTGGTAGAGAGTCTTTTAGCGCTCTCGACAAAGGAAGACATTGGAGTTGCCGACCTGCCCAGAAAGGTTCGCGCCAAAGTGCATAATGCTGCGCCTGGAAGGAGCGCGGCGCTTATGGATGAGGGGTTGAGCTTTGAAGAAGCGGAGCGAAGATTTGAGACAGAGATGATCGTAAAAGCCTTGCGAAAGACCAATTACATTCAAACACGTGCGGCAGAACTGCTTGGCATTAGCCGCCGAATTTTGAAGTATAAAATGGATAAGCTCGGGATAAGCGATAGACCTGAGGGTGGCTCAGCAGTTCCTGCATTAGGTGCAGAGGCTGAAAGCTCCGTGAAGGTGGAAGACCTTACGGCAGATCCAGCAAAGCCGCCGCAGGTCTAATAGCAGTCTCTTGAAGGCTGAATACCAGGACCACTTGCAGTTAAGCTAGAGAGAAAGCTACTTCTTGAATAAGTCGTCTAGTTTCCTACGCGCCAAGTCCTGCGCGGTGGGACCAGCTTTCACGGTGCCGGAGGACCTTTCGGCAATACGAAAGTAATCACAAAAGTTAGAGCGCTGCTTGTCCACAACCCGATCCGCATTCGATTCCTTGCACTCGTTATAGCTGCTTGGGTCATAGAATGCGCACTGGCGACAAGCATGTAAATCCGCCCTACACTTTGGGCATTCATCCTTGCGCGCGACGCTAGCATTCAGCGATAGTTCGAGTTGGTTTCCGCAATTTGCACAATAATAGCCCATGTTCAAAGCTTAGCGGATTGGGGGTGGATATAGGTAGGGGCGCTGTCGCAAGTTATTAGCTGAATAGATAAATTAGCGCGAATAGCTCCCATTTTTGGAGCCATCTTAAGGAATGCCAGTCCCAGTCAGGGGAGAAACGTTGTTTTATGTCTAGCGCACGCCGGGTCTTGAGGTTTAAGTGGAACATAAAGATAGTGAGGGTATGCAAAGCAGTTCAAGCAGCGGCGCCCTCAAGGAAGTTCGGGAAGAGTTAAGGCAGATTGCTGCCGTACCTGAGAAGTCTGCCCGCCGCGTCTTTTCTGACATGCGATTTTTAAGTCGCATTCTAATATCTTCAGCAGATCGCTTTTACTGGGATAATGGTTTCAGTAAGGCCGCATCACTGGCCTATACTACCCTGCTATCGCTTGTCCCTCTGATGGCGCTAGCGTTTGGGCTTCTGGCATCGTTTGCAGCCTCAAATGAGCATGTATCAGAGGTGCGTCGATTTATTTTTCGTCAATTTGTTCCCAATACCGTGGGTGCGGATACGGTATTGGCTTACCTGGCACAATTCAGTGAAAGCATTTCCTCTCTCAACGCGATTGTTATAATTTTTCTAGTCCTCACGTCCGTGCTACTTTTGAATTCCGTCGAGTACGCCTTAAATGAAGTGTGGCAGGTCTACGAGCCGCGCACTATCGCTCATCGCGTAGCCATTTTCTCGGCTATCATAGTTATTGCTCCTGCCTTGCTAGTATCGGCTTATTATTTTGCAACCTTTCGAGTTCAGCCAATTCTGGACAATTTCGGGGTAGGGCATTACCTAAATTGGGTCTACAACTACATACTTCCTTTTCTAATCGACTATATCGCCTTCGTTTCTCTGTTCTTCTTGGTTCCCAAAGCGCCTGTGAAACTTGCTTCGGCTTCAGTCGGAGCCTTCATTGCTGCGCTTTTCTTCGCCTTTGCAAAAGAAGGATACGCAGTTTACATAGCCAAGCTATCCTCCTACGGAACGATTTATACAACGCTAGCTGCTATTCCAATTTCGCTATTTTGGCTTTACATCGCCTGGACCATAATTCTGTTTGGAGTAGAGGTTAGCTATCAAGCGCAGTATCTGCCACGTCACGGTGAGCTTTGGAAGCGTAGTGTGCTTAGCGTCGGAGATGCTCAGCTGCTGCTGGCAGTGCAGTCCTTGGCCTATATCGAGCGCGCCTTCAGTGGGGCACAACCACTTCCAAGCGATCTAGAGCTAGCCGAGGCGCTAGGATGCAGTACCGTTGTGCTTAAGCCGACACTGGACGCGCTTGAGCGCGCTAATATTATTTGCCGTAGTGAATCTAGAGAAATGCCTTTGACCCTTATGCGCAGCCCTGAAAAGATCACTATGGGCGACGTGCATCAAGCGCTCTATGGAACTCGTCGTGGTACGCGCGCTGGTGTTCACTTTGCGGCCCAGATCGAGCGTTTGTTCGGCGCATTTCGCAATCGCGCAACTTCTTATAGTGTGACTCTGTCGGATATTTGTAGAGGTGAATAGTGGGCGAACCGGTTATTACTGAACTGAAGAATGGGCTCACGCTAATAGTGGAAGAAATTCCGCATGTAGCGTCTGCTGCATACCATCTTTTAATTCCGGGCGGAATAACCACCGACCGTGCAGAGTCGCAAGGTGCCTGCCTACTGCTAGCTGAAATGCTCAGTCGGGGAGCTGGCGGGCTTGACTCTAGGCAATTAAGTGAATCATTCGACTCCATCGGAGCTCATCATGGCGAAAGTGCTTCGCAGGAGGTCTTCGTTCTGCGTGGAAATTTACTAGCTAGCAACCTAAAAGAGTGCTTGCGGCTAGTGTCGCTGATCGTGTGTCATCCAGCCATACCGGAAGGTGAAACCGATAATGTGCGCAGACTATTTTTG
>JAIBBV010000004.1 GCA_019694465.1 Oligoflexia bacterium | reverse complement strand
GGGTCATTTCTGACCACTATCATACCTCTATAGAAACCCAAAAAGTCCCCTAATCTTCACTCCTACGCACGGCAAAGTCGCTTCCCACCTTTCCCTCCCACTACCAATCTCGATGTCACTGAGGGGAAAGGATGATCTAATTTCTGGATGCGTTCTAACCAAAAGTCGCTTAAATTATTGAAGCCCCATAAAGGGTAAGGTCTGTGGAGCCCAGTTTATTAATTAGTGTTTCGGAACGGCACTGAGCTATCCTCCGTATCCACTAAGTACATGCAACCTTTCAATCGCGGCTTAAGGAGCAGCCTATGCCAAAGAAATCACTGCAAACTATCATCGCCCAATCTACTGAGGGGGGACATGGCTTCAAACGCTCCCTAAGTGCTCTGAATCTAGTGATGCTTGGAGTTGGTGGTGTTATTGGCGCCGGCATATTTGTACTGACCGGTCACGCAGCTGCAGCACATGCTGGCCCCGCCATAGTGCTCTCATTCATTCTTTCCGGCATCGGCTGCGCATTTGCAGCGCTATGTTATGCAGAACTAGCCGCCATGATTCCAGTAGCAGGTAGCGCGTACACTTATGCCTACGCCACCCTGGGCGAGTTCATCGCCTGGATCATCGGTTGGGACTTAGTGCTGGAATACCTATTTGGCGCGTCAACAGTCGCCGTAGGTTGGTCTGGATACGTCGTAAGCTTCATAAAGGATGCAGCACAACTCTCACCCGAGGGGACCGCACTTCTGCAGCGATTTGCGAGCTCACCACTTGAGTACAAGAGTGGCGTAGGGCTTGTAACTACAGGGGCCATAATCAACCTACCAGCAGTCTTAATTGTTGCTGCCTGCACATTACTCCTAGTACGCGGGATCCGCGAATCGGCACTATTTAACAATATAATTGTTGGAATCAAAGTCGCTGTTATCCTGTTGTTCGTTTGCTTCGGCATGCAATATGTACATGCCGAAAACATTACGCCATTTATCCCAGCTAATACTGGCACCTTTGGTCAGTTCGGGTGGAGCGGCATCTTCACCGGCGCTGGAGTTATATTTTTTGCCTATATCGGATTCGACTCGCTCTCAACCTTGGCCCAGGAAACCAAAGACCCCCAACGCGCCATGCCAATCGGAATTATCGGCTCCCTAGCCGTCGTGACAGTGCTATACATATTAGTAGCCTTCGTCATGACCGGCATCGTGAAGTACGATCAATTAAGTGATCCAGCACCAATCGCCGTTGCTGTTAACGCTGCAGGTGAAGGCTTAATGTGGCTACGTCCATTCATCAAGTTGGCAGCTATAGCTGGCCTGAGCTCAGTAGTACTGGTCCTGCTACTTGGCCAACCGCGCATATTCTTTAGTATGGCGCGTGACGGCTTACTACCTCCCACCTTTGCCAAAATGCATCCACGCTTTGGAACTCCATACGTCAGTACAATATTAACTGGCGTACTCGCAGCAATTGTTGCCGGTTTGTTTCCTATAAGCGTATTAGGGGAGTTGGTGTCAATCGGGACGCTACTTGCTTTCGTAATTGTATGCGCTGGCGTTTGGGTGCTTAGACACACTGAGCCAAATGCCACTCGGCCATTCAAAACACCTTACGTGCCAGTCGTTTCCACTCTGGGTGTACTAGTATCACTTGCACAGATGTTAGCTCTTCCTACTGATACTTGGCTGAGACTCATAATTTGGATGGTACTGGGCCTAGCGATTTACTTCGGCTACAGCCGCTCACATAGCCTAGCTGGCAAAACCAACTAGCAAAACGCTCAGAAACGGCCCGCTAGTGAAAAATTGGATTATGTTGGCGAAATGCGTAGGTCGCATTCACGGGTTGATTCCGGATCGCTCTAGCCACCTATTAAATAGCTCTATGAGCTGGTGGTTTCGGCGCTAGACATGATATTGTGGCGGCGCCTTATTAAGGGAAGTCTTATATGTCACTTGCTCAACTTATCGATATCTTCTTACACGTAGATAAGCACCTTGGTGTTGTCATTCAGCAATATGACACATGGACCTACCTAATTCTTTTTTTGATAGTCTTCGCTGAAACGGGATTAGTAGTTACACCCTTTTTCCCTGGTGACTCTTTACTATTCGCTGTTGGCGCGTTCGCCTCACGCGGAGCCTTAGATGTGCATACGGCGGCAATTTTGATTTTCATCGCTGCTATACTTGGAGACGCTGTCAATTACGCAGTTGGCCATTATCTTGGACCTAAAGTGCTTAGTAAGCCTGATTCGATAATTTTTAAGAAGGCCTACTTAGATCGCACCCAACGTTTCTATGAAAAGTACGGTGGCAAAACCATTATCTTCGCCCGCTTTGTACCGATTGTTCGCACCTTCGCTCCATTCTTGGCAGGCGTAGGAGTGATGAGTTATCCAAAGTTTGCCCTATACAATATAGTCGGCGCTTTTGCCTGGGTGCTGCTTTTTGTGTATGGCGGTTATCTTTTCGGAGATCTGCCAATCGTGCGCGATAACTTTAGTTTAGTAATTTTGGCAATTATCGTGCTATCAATTTTGCCGGCCGTGATAGAAGTACTCAAAGCTCGCAAAGAAGCACATGCTGGGCTTACTCATTAGTTGAATTAATTTAGAGCCTTCATCAAAAAAAATCTTAAGGCAGTCGTACTTGCTATCAATAGGATCCCCTTCGTTCTGTGACGCACTATTACACGTCAGTCTCCTAAGCTGTTCGTTGGAGCCTGCGGATTTCTAGTAGAAAAAGATATAAATTTCGAATATTGAAATCGCTCTAAGCAAGCCGCATTATCCGCTGCCTACTGGTATAACCATCTGAAAGGATTGTAGTTTCGTCTTGCTTTTTTTGGCTCCTGAAGCAAGTTCAGTAAATTTTCAGATATGTGTTCACTAGGTGTAGGTGGTGGTTTTAGGTATGTGGTTTTCAAGACGCGCTTTTCTTTCTCTATTTCTCATTTCCATATTTGTAGCTCTCACTTCCGGTTGCAGCGGAGGAGGGACCATGGGCACGCAAACGGGCGAGCGCTCCATCCAAGGAAACGTACTCGGCACCGATGGATTACCACTTGTGGGACTCCCAATCCAAGTAATTGCCCCAGACACGCAGGCCATCATTGCTACTGTAGTAACTGACGCCAACGGACAGTTCGGTCTAGCTGCTAGCGAGGAAGAGTTGCCCGACACGGCTATCCTTAAGTTCGGTGGAGACTCTGCTAAAACCGGCTCAGCCATAATTGATTTCAATGGCCAGGCTGAACTTAAGTTGAATGCAATAGTTGAGGAAAAGGAAGACTCACTAAATGTGGTAATTGTAGTTGACCAACCTGCTCCAACTTCAACCCCACGCGCAGTAGAAACAGCCAAGCCTGCACAAAAATCTCCAAATAACAAAGAGGAGTCCTCGAGCGTGGATCCAGTCGTTCCACAAGAAACACCTCCTTCAGTGGCAGTCCCAACAGAGACCGCTACCCCCACTCCACCTCCGGTTTATCAGCAGGCCCCAACAGGCGATGATGAAAATGAGGAAGGAAAGAAGTCTGGAGATCCAGACCCTCCACCAGGGGAAAATCCAATCGTGATCGTGCCTGGAATATAATGATCAATCTGCAGCGCTGGGTCAGCGCTGCACACGAGATAAGCGTATGTAGTTAATAACGACACCGTTTAATCAGGACCGGCTCCGCGATCTAAGGTAATCTAGTGGCGCTGTCTGTGCCAGATATAGCTTAAAGCGCCTTAGCATACTACCAACCTCTTGCTCCGATATCTTCTTGTCTAGGTAGTGCCTAAGCCCTCGCTCGATCTCCTGCAATCGTGTGCGCATTTGCACGAATGGTCGAGCGTACTCTTCGCGCACCATGTGCCGCGCTAAAATCTGACGCTCACTAAATACGAGTTTTAGAACACTGCTGCGTGCTAGCAACTCCTCTAGCACTGCCTTGCCAGTGCCGGGGGTAGCCAGGCGACGCTCGAGGGCCGGAATGTCAGCTTTAATTTGCTCAAGCGTTTCGTAGGCTTCATGAAACTTGACTACAATGTGCATGCACACCAGGCCTTCCTGCGCCTCACGTACGTTACCGCTTCTTAGTCCCGTCGCGAAGGTTTGATAATTTGCCGCTAGCTGGCTTGCAATTAAATCATAGGGTGAACGTTGCACTATACCAAAAGCACTTGGATCCAATCCGAAACGGGTTAGGGCCAGTCGAGCCTGCTCGGGGCGCTCTCTTTCAGACAAAGAACGACCGAATAGCGCAAGTCCAGGTAACGCCGGTGCTACTCGGTTGACAATGCGTTCCCCCAATAGTCGAATACCGGCCCGCGCACGCGCCACTTCATCGAAAAACTCTTTGCCGTCGTGATGGACATGCCCTGCCTTAGACTCAGCTTCTGTCATTCGATCGCCCAAGGCCTTCATAGCGGTGGACATTCGCACCAATACCGCGGAAGGATTGATGCGGTTACGTTTGTCGCGAAACTCAATCGCTGCAGCAAGCAGTTCCCGCGCCTTGACACGCTTGGCATTTTTTGGACTGCCCAAGGTTTCAATAGCTTCACCTATCGTCTGACGTGCTTCGTTTACAAGTGCATCACGTTGCTCTGCACTCGCGCTACTCCACTCCTTGTCTACACGCGAACTAAGCGATCGCAGTTCGGCCTCAATGCGCCGTGTGTGCTCAATTTCTTTTTCATAGCCTGCATCAATATGTTGAGCACGCCGCAAGCTACCGTGCGGATCGGCAAAAAACTGAATGCCTCGCTTGAACCAAATGCTGCCCTTTGGTGTCGGCACTTCATGACTAATAAGAATCTTCCCTACTATCTCTTCAGATATAGGTGGAACATTCGCGCCATACCGCCGAGTCAATGCTTGCGAAGGTAGTGTAATAACTCTAACTCGCCCAGAGCTACGAAAAGCAGTGCTAGCATCCCATATTAGCTTCACAGACTGCTGGACCGCGAGTTCAGCTCTGGCCAATAGCCTACTCCATGGATCGCCCTTATCGGTGAGGGGATCATATAGTCGTAAGTGCTCACAAAGAGGCAACGAAATCCGATCCGGTGCAACTATAGTTGCCAATACTGAGGAGCAAGCTTGTCTAGCTTGGGAATCAAACTTAAGCGGTGTCCCGCGCCCATGCAAAACTTCAAAGCGTGGCACTACATAATCCACTGGCCTGCAGAATATCTCTTGGAAACGCTTGAATTCCCGCACATCTCGTCCCTGCAGAGAGTCCCAAATGTGCTTCTGTAGTCGTTCACCTTCGAGCGCACTCCCTGGAAGAGATTGGATATCACCCAAGCGGACAAATGTAGATGCCCAAAGCCCTGGCTTTTGCATAGCTGTATCAAAAGCTGCAATTTGCTTTTGTGGGTCAAATATTTGGTCCAAGCGTTGGCGTTGTTCAGCTATGAATTCCGCCCGTGCCCTCTGGCGATCTGTCAACTCAGCGCTATTGATGGCGTCAGCGCTAGCAACTACGGGAAGCCCAAGCTGCCCCAGGCGTCTTTCAAAACGTGCTTGAAATTCATCAGCTCTAACATCCCTCAAATTCATGTGGCAAAAAACTCCTGTTTACATTCTCAGCCTAGTTCCTATTAGCACCAGAAATATACTTTCTAGCGAACCGATTAGTGCTGTTCCACCTGAAGACCATTCCTCCAAGTGCGCAGCGCGATGATGAAAGTGGCCTGTCGTTCCCTCCAACCCTCAAAACCTAACAGTCTGTCGGGGGCACTCCGTGTTACGTAATTTACAACGCAAGAGACATCTCGACTCCCGCAGCTCTTAACAGCTTGGTAAAGCTGTTTTACATGTAAGTATGTCAACGCAGCTCCTGAAGTTGTAGGCGGAGTATGCGAGTGGCTTTTCGCGACAATCTTGGCAATGAAGCTTTCAGTCATATCACTAAATGTAAAAACTGTGTGTTTCTCTAGCATGCGAGGGAAAAGCTTAACTTGATCCACACTTACCCCATCACCTTCGCTACCTGTGATGGGCTGCCAATTAATGTCCTGCATTGTCTTAAACATGCGCCTTAAATCTGGCTCGAAGGTGGCATTAATCACCGCCTCAGCACCCTTCGACTTGAACTTGAGTAATTGAGTCTTAACATCATCGCCAACATTGTATTCCTCAATGATTGGCTGAGGATAAACTTGTCTTAATCCCTGCAGGCAAATGTCGCCGAACTCCATGGTCGGCTTAAGAATTGCAACCCGCCTGATACCTTTTGATTTCCAATATTCCGCCAAACTGCGACAGCCTGACACGTAATCTAGAAATGTCTTCAGTGCAAACTTTGAACTATTAAGCGGCGAAACAGCAGCAGCTGCAAAAATAACCGGAATATTCTTACTCGCCGCAACAGGCATAATAGCAGCCGAAGTTGGCGTAAATTCCGAGTACACCGCATCAATTCCATTTATTTCGACTAATTTTTGAAGGCCGCTCAAGGCATTTTTGGGCTGCAGTTGGTGATCCTCTATAATCAACTCTAGTTCACCGCCGGCAGCATTAATCTCAGATTGTGCTAACTGTGCACCGACGGTACTTTCCTGCCCCCAAAATGCCATCGGACCAGAAAGGTCAGTCAGAATACCAATTTTAATCTGCTCTGCAGAGGCACTACCTATTGCTCCGAAAAGTACTGCCAGACAAAGGCAAGCTCGCATATGACACCACTCGATTAACCCCTGAGCACCAATTGGCTTAAGCAATTTGGCGCGACGGACAGAGGATATACCCTGAAGTCGGAGCCCTCTCTAACGTCTCAGACAAAATTTCTGGAACAGGGCCGGACTACGAACTAACAAGCTTGCCACAAAGAGCAAATACATCTCCACAAAAAAAGAGGGGCCGGTGATTTTAGCACCGACCCCTCTTTTTACAATGTGACTAAGAGTACGAACCACGCTTGGAAGGATTTTTTAGCTCTGCTCGCACTGTGCACGCGCAGAGCATCCATTCCCAGCTAATCCGATCTCTTTAGTGGGCGTTGGCTGCCTTCCCACCACGGCTAGAATGTGACACCACCTTCGAGCCAGAAGCTCCTTGCACTTGAATTCTCATTCCGTAGAAGGAACGGGCAACGAAGACAAGGCCGATCACAAGAAATATTGAACCGATCCACACTGCAGTACCCTGTGCGGATACAGCAATTTCAACCGCCAAGAGTCCGAACAAAGTCGTAAACTTGATGATTGGGTTCAATGCAACCGAGGATGTATCCTTGAACGGATCGCCAACAGTATCACCTACAACAGTAGCCGCATGCAGCGGAGTACCCTTCTCGCCCAAGTCAACTTCGACATACTTCTTGGCATTATCCCAAGCGCCACCGGCATTCGCCATGAACATAGCCTGGAACAAGCCGAAAACGGCTATCGAAATTAAATAGCTCGCAAAGAAGGTTGGATCGAAGCACGCGAAAGCTAGCGTAAAGCAGAAAATAACTCCGAAAATATTGAGCATTCCTGCCTGCGCATACTGTGTGCAGATCTTAACAACCTCTTTGGAATCCTTAACGGATGCCTTAGTCGAGTTCTCGAGCTTAATGTTGGCCTTGATGTACTCAACAGCGCGATAAGCACCTGTTGAAACTGCCTGCATTGAAGCTCCGCAGAACCAATAGATTACAGCTCCACCGGTTACAAGTCCTAGCAATACGCGAGGCTCAAGCAGATCCAACTTTAAGTTCAAGAGCAAGATAATCGAGAAGATCATCGTTGTCGCCCCGATTACAGCGGTACCGATAAGCACCGGCTTAGCGGTTGCCTTAAATGTATTACCAGCTGAATCGTTCTCCTCCAAGCGGTGCTTGCCCTTCTCGAAGTTCGGTTTGAAACCGAAAGTCTTCTCGATCTCAGCAGTAACGCCAGGCACGCTCTCAATCTGTGAAAGCTCGAATACTGACTGAGCGTTATCTGTAACTGGGCCGTAGCTATCTACTGCGATTGTTACAGGACCCATGCCTAGGAATCCGAACGCCACCAAACCGAAAGCAAATACAGCCTCATGAACCATGAACTGGTTCAAGCCTGTGGTTGCTGTAAGGTAAGCAACAAACATCAAGCCCACGATCACCATGCCCTTCCAGAAGGCGCTGAAGTTACCAGCGACAAGACCGGATACGATCGTAAGTGATGCGCCCCCTTCACGCGAAGCATTTACGATTTCTGCTACATGCTTCGACTTTGAAGAAGTGAACACCTTGGTGAACTCAGGAATAATAGCTGCCGCTAAAGTTCCGCAGCTAATGATGGTTGCTAACTTCCACCATAAACCTGCTCCCATTTCACCCAACAGCACGCTGCTAACACCGTAGGTCACAGCTATGGACACCAAGGAGGTAATCCACACCAGCGCTGTGAGCGGCGTCTCGAAGTTGAACATATCCTTCTGCGCATACTGGGAACGCGCCATGGCGCCGTTAATCCAATAAGACAGCAAGGATGTGATAACCATCAAGATACGCATGACGAAGATCCAAACAATCATGCGTGCTTGCAACTCACTAGCATTGGCGCTAGGAACCAAAGTGCCACCGGCACCCATGGTCATACCAACAGCCAAAACAATAAAGCTGATTAGAGCAACACCTGTAACCCCGTAAGTCTCAAAGCCGTCGGCTGTAGGACCAACAGAGTCTCCAGCATTATCGCCAGTGCAGTCAGCAATAACGCCAGGATTTCTGGCATCGTCTTCCTTAATATTGAAGACAATCTTCATTAGGTCAGAACCGATATCAGCGATCTTTGTGAAGATTCCACCGCAAATACGGAGAGCGGAAGCTCCAAGCGACTCACCAATAGCGAAACCAACGAAGCATGCTCCTGCGGCCTCAGGGGAAACAAAGAGCAAGATTGAAAGCATCAGTACGAGCTCAACCGAGATAAGTAGTACCCCGATTGACATACCAGCCTGCAATGGGATCGCCATCACAGCATAAGGCTTAGCACCCAAGGAGGCGAAAGCGGTGCGGCTATTGGCATAAGTGTTGATGCGAATACCGAACCAGGCCACCCCGTAAGATCCAAGGATACCTATGACGGACCACATCAAAATCGTTAATACCTTCATCATCTCCATGTGCTGGAGAACTGAGAAATAGTAGAAGATGCAACCGCCAATCAACAACTCGAGAACGACAAGGAACTTGCCTTGCTGCAAGAGGTAGGTCTTGCAAGTTTCGTAAATGAGCGCTGAAACATCTAACATCGAGCGATGCGCTGGCAGGTTCCGAATCTTGAGGAACTCTAAGTAGCCAAACACCAAACCAAGTATTGGAACAATTAACCCCATCAGGAGCAATTGGTGCCCAGAAACTTGGGTGCCGAAAAGATTAAACATCACATCCAATGAAGGGATATGAAGCTCAGCTTCAGAGGCGAATGCAACATCAGATGTTGATGCCACAACGCCGAGCAGAGCGACGAACGCGAATAGTCTGCGAGCAAATGCTGTCATATAATTTCTACCTTAGTAGGTTAAGAAGTACGCCTGGCCGCCCCACCATTGCACTAGGCGGCGCTTTTAGGCGGCACTATTATTAGCGAATTAATCAAGTTACGTAAAGCAAGGCCTTCGTTAAGACTGATATAGGTGCTTTTGGAATGGCTCTGGAGCTAGCAGGATCTAATCATATAAGGCACTTAGAGGCGTAGTGCCGCGGCGACCTTAGTGCTATGAACACAATAAAGCGGCTCTAAGCTTCATGAGGTGTAATGGTCAACGCAATTCAGAGAATCCTGATTGGGAATCCCTTGCCCAGCAAGGCCAAAGAGCACGAAAAGCTCAGCAAAATCAAAGCGTTAGCTATATTTAGCTCAGATGCTCTGTCATCTGTAGCCTACGCCACCGAGGAAATCCTGCTTGTCCTTATCCTGGCTGGAACAGCCGCCCTTAACCTCTCTCTGCCAATCGCCCTTATCATCGCACTACTCTTAGTTATTGTTGTCTCCTCTTATTACCAAACCATTCAGGCCTACCCGAATGGAGCAGGGTCGTACAATGTAACACGCGATAATTTGGGAACCAGTGCTAGCCTGATAGCTGCAGCGGCACTATTGGTAGACTACGTGCTGACTGTGGCGGTTAGTATATCAGCTGGGGTAGTTGCACTAACCTCAGCTTTTCCAGAGCTTTTACCGTGGAAAGTAAAAATTTGCTTGGTGATTGTTCTTCTAATCACTCTCGCTAACCTGCGTGGAGTAAGAGAGTCAGGCTCGATATTTGCTGTCCCAACTTATCTATTTATATTTGTCTTCGGGTCACTAATTGGAGTTGGTCTATTCCGTCTATGGACTGGGCAAATCTCTTCGCCGCCCTCTGACATTGCCGGAGTTATTTCCGAAAACGGTCAGACCCTCGGAGTATTGTTGGTTCTTAGAGCCTTTGCATCAGGCTGCACTGCTCTAACTGGTATTGAAGCTATAAGCGACGGAGTCCCTGCATTTCAAAAACCCGAAGCGTCGAATGCCGGAAGGACTCTTATCGCAATGGGCGTGTTGCTTACCTCCATGTTCCTCGGCGTAACCTACCTGGCCCATTCATTGCACATAGTTCCATCACATTCTGAAAGCGTCGTATCTCAAATTGGGCGGGTAGTTTTCGGTGACAGTTGGGCATATCTACTGCTTCAAGGTGCAACAACTTTAATCCTAATTCTTGCGGCAAATACTTCCTTTGCTGATTTCCCTCGCTTGGCAAGTTTTGTGGCACGCGACGGATATCTGCCGCGCCAAATGGCCAACCTTGGCGATCGCTTAGTTTATTCGAATGGCATCGGGATTTTGGCAATCTTAGCTTCAATTCTGATTTGGGCATTCCATGGTAATCCACATAAGCTGATTCCACTCTATGCGGTCGGTGTATTTCTATCCTTCACCCTGTCACAGGCCGGCATGGTATACCGCTGGCGTCGCGTGCGTGGTCCAAACTGGCTCTTCAAGGCCGGAATCAATGGAATTGGAGCAGTGGCAACGGGCATAGTGTTGTTCGTGATTGTTGAGAGCAAGTTTTTCTACGGCGCTTGGATTGTAGTCGTTATTTTGCCGATATTGGTCTCCATGTTCCACAATATCAAGGCCCACTACACTGAAGTAGCTTTGGCAGTGTCAGCGACTCCAGACATTCAAACAGCGGTGTTTAGCGCCGAGAAGCTTTACAAGGTAGTGATTCCAGTTTCTCAGCTTAATCGAGCCACACTGGGTGCCCTACAATTCGCTCGTTCGCTTTCCAAGGACGTTACAGCTGTCACAATAGACTTAGATCCGGCCAAAACCTCAGCACTGCGAGAAACTTGGATGCGGTCGATTCCAGACATTCCGCTTGTCGTATTGGATTCCCCATACCGCTCAGTTGTGTCTCCAATTATCGAATACCTAGAGGAGACTGACGAGCGCGACCCAGACCGTGGCTTGGCTGTAGTGGTCTTACCTGAAGTAGTCCCGCCGCGCTGGTACCAGAACTTGTTGCATAACCAGACGGCGCTCCTGCTGAAGGGCGTCCTGCTGTACAAAGGCAGTGGTGTTGGGAATCAGCGCATCGTGATCAATGTGCCTTATAGACCCGGAAGGTCAGAATAGACCCCCCCTGAAGCCATTGAAGCGGTCTAAACAATTGTCGAAGACTAAGCCCGACTTTTCAGGAGTGGCAAACCACAACTCTCATCTTAGCCTAGTTATGAGATGGACTCTAAGAACAAGTAGGGCGCCTGTGCTTGCGACACCAATAGACACGCTAATTTGACGGTGACTTCAAAGCCAAAGAACTCTAGCCACACCTAAGCTGGCCAACATGTTGATAAGTAGGCAATTTTATGGTGATGTGATAGCGTAAAGCGCTTCGCTGGGCCCATAAGTAATTGAAGGGACTTTTATGAAAATGACCGACTTCATGTTCATTTTGTTGGTACCATTTTTTATGCCGAATGATGCTCACGCTTACCTCGATCCCGGTACAGGCAGTGTTATTCTGCAAGTAGTAGCGGCTGGAGTTCTAGGCGCCCTCTTTACTATTAAGAGCTATTGGCGTGCCATGGTTGGCTTCATTACAGGACGTGGCAAGAAAGCTAACGACACGGAAGCAAAGTAGAACCGCTTATGACTGAGGCTTGTATGAGCAGTGCAGCTACGTCACTTCAGCAACAAGTACCTCTAGCCTCTTCATTCCGCGATCGCTCTGGATTTTTGTTTAAGCGTGACGGTCGCCTGCTCCGACAGGTCAACCGCTCCTTCGCTGCCCACTATGACCTCTTTATCTCATCTGGACTTTATAAGGAGTTGACTGACTCGCGCTTGTTGGTGACACATCTTGAAGTGAGCGAGCAAGGCGCTACAGCGGATGCGTATAAGGTCATTGAGCCGCTTCTAATTCCATTCATTTCGTTCCCCAGTGAGTGGTCGTTCAGCCAACTTAAGGACGCCGCGCTACTAACATTGGATCTCCAAGAGCGCGCCCTTGCACATGGGATGGTGCTGAAGGATGCCAGTTCATACAACGTACAGTTTCTAAATGGGCGACCCATATTTATTGATACACTATCTTTTGAGAAGTATAGCGAGGGAACTCCCTGGATTGCTTATCGCCAGTTTTGTCAGCATTTCCTCGCGCCACTCGCATTGATGGCCAAATGCGACATCCGTCTCAATCATCTTATGCAGCTTTACATAGATGGTTTACCATTGGACATGACTAGCGCACTGCTGCCTTGGAAGACCAAAATTAATCCTGGTTTAATGCTCCATATTCACATGCACGCACGCTCGCAGAGCAAGTTCGCTGATGCCGCTGGCAAACAGACAGAACCTGTAAAGGTTGCGCGCATGTCAGCACAGGCTTTGCGTGGACTTTTGGATTCGCTAAAAACTACGATCACAAAACTCTCTTGGCTGCCAGGTGGAACGGAGTGGGCGGACTATTACGAGAATACAAATTACAGCGACAGCGCCATGGAGCAAAAGAAGACGCTTGTTTCAGACGCTATTCAGCGCATCAGGCCTAAAATGGTGTGGGATCTGGGGGCGAATGTTGGGGTGTTTAGTGAAATTGCTGCTCGTAATGGCGCAGCGGTTTTGTCTTTCGACATCGATCCAGCCGCGGTTGAAAAAAATTACCTGCGCGGCAAGCAGCGTGACTTGCCGATTACCCCTCTGCTGATGGACCTAACCAACCCTACCCCCAGCTACGGCTGGGCGCATGAGGAGCGTGCATCTCTTGAGGGGCGTGGTCCTGTCGATATGATTCTTGCCCTCGCCCTTATCCATCATCTAGCGATTGGCAATAATGTGCCGCTATCGAGAGTAGCAGAATACTTTTCCCGTCTATCAGGACACCTGTTAATTGAATTCGTACCTAAGTCTGACTCACAAGTGATTCGACTGCTGAAATCGCGTGAAGACATTTTCCCTGACTATACCCCTCAAGGCTTCGAATCTGCCTTTTCAGCTAATTTTACTATAGTCGACAAGAAGAGTGTTGCTGGTTCAGATCGAATTATGTATCTGATGCGCTCACGGGCAGTAGCGGTATAAATATTAACCCTGCGCGAGTTAGTTTTGACAAAAATTCACTGGGGATAGCAGTGATTTTGAGGCAATTCGGCATTTGACCCTCGGGGCTTAGGGTTTACTCGTTTTCTGCGGTTCGACTTGGCTACGCCAAGATCTCGCTCGCCCAGTCTCATCCATTTTTTGTCAAGAATTAATGAGGCTGGGTTTAAACTGCCTGCTATCAAGCGACAGTTTGCCCAACACTCGAAATTTTTGCCTTCAACGCAGCTGGGAGCGGCACTACTTTTTTTTGGGTGTAGTCGAAGCACACCAAGCCAGAATAGACCCGTGCGATTTCGGTGCTATCAGAAGGCCGAGTAACTTGCGTGAGCACCTCAAATCCACAACGGGATAGAGCACCGAAGCCAAGACTGAAAAGAAGCTCATCGCCCAGAAATGCTTGGGCTCGATAGATCACGGCGGCTTCAGCTTGGATCAAAGAGGCGCCGCCGCAGTCGAATTCACTCCAACCCCAACTACGCAGCATCTCTATACGCGCCTGGTGAACAAGACTTAATAACTGATCGTTGCCAAGATGTGCTCCATAATTAACATCACCCACACGAACCTGGAGCGTTGTCTGAAAACTGACTTGTTTGGGAGATTCTATGTTGAGGCGATCCATGGCTGACTCATTAGAATTCTAGCTCGGGTTGCCTGCCCACTCTAACTACACCTAGGAAAGCAGTGCAAGACTGGCATAACTATTAGGCCAGTGATGCCTTCTTCCTAAAATCGCTAAAATGCACCCAAGTGCGATTTTGGCCAGCACTAGATGGACGTTGATTTACCCGCTACAATTCGGCACACTTTCAATATCCAACGAATAGCTTGTGAAATACAGATTCTGCTTAGTGCGGTGGTTACGCAGCTAATTCTAGCAAGTTCAATCGTAGTCGCTCATATCAGCTTCGGAACTACACTAACCCTTAGCGGTGCCAGTGCTCACTTTGGCAAAAACGCACAAGAGGCCATGGAGCTAGCGGACCAATCACTATGGATAGCGATGGAACCCGCCACGACCGAATTCCTGAGCTATGGATATTTAAGGACAACAAACAGCTGCGACTTATGTAGAGCAACGCGCTGGTGATAACCTGATAAAAGTTAGAGCGATTAATAGAATGAAAATGAAGCGAGTTGTTTGGCTCACTATGCAAGCCCGTCAGTGCTGTTTAGGGCACTTTTAGCAATGGTCTACTTTAAAGCCTTTCCAAAATCCTTTTGACCCCTAATTTCACGTCGCTTAAGCCACAGCACACCAGCTCGGCATAGCTTTTACTGGGCGCACAGTATTGTTTAAACATAGGCTCCACACTTTCATTCCACTGCAGTTTAACACTTTCAGGAGTTCGTCCGCGGTCGCTCACATCGCGGGCCAACCGACGCTGGTAGCAAATATGCTGGGGAGTATCTACAAAAACAGCTAGGCTATACACCGGTCTAAGCTTAGGGAACGACAATGCCAGTATGCCTTCAACAATTACATACTGACGAGGCTCTATAAGCCGAGAGCTCCCGATCCGATCATGCTGCGAAAAGTCATAAGATGGGACATCTATGGCCTGACCCTGTTTCAACATCATAAGTTGCTGCTCAAGTAGTGACACCTCTAGCGAGTCAGGATGGTCGAAATTAACTCGCGCGCGCTCCTCCCATGATAAATGCGTAAGCGGTCGATAATAAGAATCAAATGAGATGAGAGCAGCACGCGCAGCACTAAGCGTAGCCCGTAATTCCTGAGCTAGCGTAGTTTTCCCACTTCCAGAAGCTCCAGCAATGGCGATAATCTTCGGCACTTCAGCGCACATGCAACGAATTGTTGTCTATCTTGGAAGCAAATGCTAGCCGCAAGTGGACTCGTGCCTTCTCTGAAAAGCTAGGAGTCTGAGCTAGCTACAATTTCCAGGCTGGAACTCGCTAAAGCATGGGGAGTTAACGCATTAGCTGCAGAGTGCCCTGAATTAGCTGATCAGCTGCGTTCAATATCTGTGAGTTAGCTTGGTATCCACGCTGATAAAGAACTAGATCAATGAACTGGTTAGCGATATCAACCGTGGAGCGTTCCAGTGAGTTTCCCTCTAACTTACCAGAGCCCTCGTCGCCTGGATCCGACACTGTTGGTGTACCGGATCCATCACCAGCTCTAAATAGTGAGTTTCCAGCACGTTCGAGGGCATCCGTGTTTGGAAACTGTGCAAGTTGAATCTTGCCTACCTGCGCCGTAGAACCAGTATCAAGCACTGCCAGCAATGTGCCATCAGCTTGGAACTGATAGGACTTAATATTTCCGACGCTCTTACCATCCTGTGAAAAGCTGTTCACGATGCTAGTACTTGCAAACTGCGAAAATTTTGAAAGATCAATCTGAAAGTTACCAGCTGCTGCACCGGAACTATAGGTTGGCGTAGCTGTAATTTTAGCAGCTGCCGCGTTGGCCGTGGATATTGATCCGCTTGAGTCAAATGTTAGGGTAGCATTTGAGCCTAGCTGAACTGGAACTCCCTTCGTCCCTCCCACCTCGCCTCCATCTAGGTAAGCCTGCGCGGTCCACTCGTTAGTGTCAGTTTTGAAGAACGCTAGAGACACGTCGTGGATCCCACCCAGACTATCATTGACAGATGCCGTCGCGATGAAAGTCGCTAAGGAGTTAATCTCGGTAAACGTTTGAGGATTGGTAGGAACAGTAGTCGTCTCAGCACTGCTGGCCAAGTTACCATAGATTGTAGCCAAGGAAGTTGCTGCACCGGTAGTGTCGATTGACTTAACATTCAGAGTGCCTAGGGTTGTGCCTGTACCTTGCAGCCCGAGCACAGGTTCTCCATCGGCAGTCACAAGTAGTCCGTCTTCATTAATCTGAAAGTTGCCAGCTCTGGTATAAAATTGATTATCACCGTCCCCAACGATAAAGAAGCCATCGCCAGCTATGCCAACATCGAGCGGGCGCCCTGTCGCCTCAAGTACGCCTGTTTCATGAATTTGACGCACTCGCGCTACGGATGAACCACCACCACTAGATGGAAGAGCACCAGACTGACGACCATCTTTACCATCTGGGAATAGGTCCGCAAACTCAACTCGCGATGTCTTGTATCCTACGGTGTTTGCGTTTGCGACATTGTCGCCGACCACCGAAATAGCCTTACCATGAGCGTCTAAGCCTTCCCTGCTAGCATACAGTGCAGATTCAATCCGCATAGTTCCACCTTGCTCCTTCCAGTAGTACTTCGATTGCTCCCCGAAAGATTCGGGGGTCAATTTCCAGCGGTCCTTAGCTAAACAGCCAACTAGCCGCTACTAGGCAAGAACTGCCGCGTTCGCGAAGTTACTCGCAGACACGAACTTTCTTACGTAAGTACAGTATGTTGACGCGCAAGCTCCTAAACTGCGGGAGGCAAGCTTTGCCGCATCCGGCGACAAATCAACGTGCGATTGGATAGAAAAGCAAATTAGGTGCCAGCCAGTGCTGAAACCCTAGCCCTTACGATTTGAGACTGCCGAGCGCAGGTCCGAAAAAGTCAGATCGCCATTCAGGAGAAAGTAAAAGCCATAGGCGGCGAAGAGCAAGTATTGAAAAACATGAGAGAGCAAGGCGTACGCGACTGCAGTTCCCTCGGATATTCCAAACAATCCAAACCCGATTACGCAGCCCACCTGATAAACTCCCAGAAACCCAGGCGAGCTGGGCAAAGCTACTGCCAATGCAACAATTACAGCTACAGTAGTAGCGATTAGGTATTGTGAAGCATCGGGCAGAGAAATCTGCACTACCCACATGAATGCTTGAAACCAGAAATAACATGACAACCACACGCCAGCAGTAAGCAAGCAAACAGCTGTAAGGCGGCGTGGATCACGCAACACTTGAGTGCTATCGATAAACTCAAACAAAAAGCCCCTTAATCCGTCGCGCACGCGCTTGGGAACAAAGCGCATTCCGAAATCAATAAGTGCATGCGCGCGTCGCGGTAAAAATATTCCAACTATAATAAAACCTAATAGACACAGCGCTAATAGCAGTAGCGCAAAAGCTCCCTTATGAATTACAGCGGGAACACCAGGCACGAACTGAAGCACTACCACAAACGATATTAGTACCGCACTCAGGTCAAAAAAGCGCTCAATCACCACAGAAGCAAATGCGGAGGAGAACTTATGTGTGCCGCGACGAGAAAAGACAAAAGGTCGCACGAACTCGCCAGCGCGCAGCGGCAAAAAGTAACTAGCAAAATTGCCAACCATGATGCCCTCAAAGAGAGAGCTAAAGGCAATTTCGCCGCGCTCCGGCAAGAGGTAGCGCCAACGCCAAGCACGCAACAGATAGTGGACTACAACAACCAAAAAAACTGGTCCGAGCATAAGATAGTTGGAGCGGGCAAGCTCCGCAGCAACCTGATGCCAATCCACAAACACTACAATCCAGCCCACCAGTGCTAGACTAACCAGTCCCCCGATCCAGCGGGAAAGACCACTCTTGCGTGGGGTATCAGCCATACTCGAATATTTTAAGCTCTAGACCAGTGAAAACTTTAGCGCGGCTTGAGGACGTCCTTGCCAACCCACGCTTGCAAAACCTCTGGAACCCTTACACTTCCATCAGCCTGCTGGAACTGCTCTAGGATGGCTGGGAAAAGTCGACTAGTTGCCAAGCCCGAAGCATTCAATGTGTGCAAATATGTATTCTTTCCTGAACGTGCATCTTTGTAACGCATACCACCGCGGCGTGCCTGGTAGTCACGTGCGTTCGAGGCTGAGCTAACCTCCTTGTAAACGTTCATGCTTGGGATCCAGACCTCTATGTCATAGGTCTTTGCCATTGAGGCGCTGCAATCCGCCGCAGCTAGTTTTGAAACTTGATAGTGAAGCCCAAGTCCCTGCATCAGCTTCTCTCCACGCTCGATCATCTGCTCAAGCATAGCATCAGACTCTTCTGGACGGGCGTACATGAATAGCTCAATCTTATTAAATTGATGCCCACGCACCATTCCTCGCTCAGTGGAGCCATAGCCGCCAGCTTCTTTGCGATAACATGGAGTGTAGCTAAAGTATCGCTTCGGAAGATCTGAATCGTTAAGGATCTCATCACGATGCAGATTAACAAGTGCAGTCTCAGCTGTTGGCACTAAAAACTGCAAGTGCTCCTTGCCCTTGTCTGGATCTCCACGCAGAACAAAGACATCATCCTCAAACTTGGGGAACTGGCCAGCTGTGAAACCACCCTGATAGTTCAAAATGTGCGGGGGGAGTATAAATTGGTAGCCAGCCTTGCGATGAGAATCGATAAAGTAATTAAGCAATCCCCACTCTAGAAGCGCGCCGTCCCCGTTATAAACCCAGAAGCCATTTCCGCCAAGCTTTGCCCCTCGCTCATAGTCGATCAAACCAAGCTTGGCAGCCAACTCGACATGATCTTTGGGCTTAAATCCAAAGTTCGGTTGATTGCCAAAGCTACGGATAACCTTATTGTTTTCCTTGCCACCAGCAACTACGTCCTCAGCAGGCATATTTGGCAAACTAGCCAAAAATGCATTTATCTTTTGATCTAGTCCCGTTTTCTCATCCTCAATTGCCTTGATGCGATTACCGATTTCCTTCATCTCTTGCATCAAGCCAGCAACATCTTCGCCCTTCTTTTTAAGTTGGGGTATATCGGCAGAAACCTTATTTCTACGAGCGCGCAGAGCCTCAACGTCGTTGGTTAAACGGCGGGCTTCCTCATCCCAAGTTAAAAACTCTTTGAAATCAACGTCGAAGAGCTTTTTCTTAAGCGCAGTTGCAACCGCTGTAGGGTTTGAACGAATTAGCTGAATATCAAGCATACAGACAACCTAATGAATCAATGAAATTACGACAATGCATCGAGAGCCGTTGATTTCTTCTCTGCCAGAACTTTTTTCAGCTCTGGCAACAATGGTCCAACAAGCTCATCGAGATAACTTCTAATAGTATCAACTGTTACAAGCGTTCCTCGTTCAACTTCAAGATTGATCCTATCCCCAATCTTTTTCCCGGCGAACGAAGTCAAACGGAGAGTCTCAGGAATAAACCAAACTTGGAACGTTCCAGCCTGTTTCTCTACACCTGAAATAGTTAGGCTTACTCCATTTAAGGCGATGTAGCCCTTCTGAAATATGTAGCGCACCCAGGGGGCTTCGACTCGAAAGGTCATGACCTTGTTGTTTTCTGGCGCTTCAATTTTGACAATTTCAGCCGTGCAATCAATATGTCCAGAGATTGCATGCCCGCCCACTTCCTGTCCATCGCGAGCCGCCCGTTCGATATTCACAAGCGATCCCTTCTCTAGGGTGCCAAGTGTTGTGCGATTCAGTGTTTCGAGCATAACGTCAAAATCAACCACTCGGCCTCGAAATTGGGTGACTGTGAGGCAAACCCCATCAACCGCAATACTCGCCCCAACCTCAAGCTCGTGCTCGGCGCCAGCTGGCAACAAAATGCGAATAGAGTGCAGACCAGGCTTGGTCGTGACTTCTTCTATTAGTCCCTGGCCTTTAACTATTCCTGTAAACATGCGCCAGCTCTTAGTTTTTCAACAAACGCTTGGATAACACGGGGGCACAAAATACTATCGCGGCTGAGCTCCCCAATCAATCCAAAGCCAAGGGAGCTTCTCTGTCGTCCAATAAGGTAGTACCTTTATAAGGGCAAACCGACCGAAGGGGGTAAAAATGGTAGGCTTTTTGGGCAAACTAGCAAATATCTTGATTATAGCAACATTGGTAGTTGGGACTGCTTCCCCTGCCCACGCAATTCGTCTGTATCGCTGCAACGGCATGATCCAGCAGCGCCCATGCTCTCAATCGATTGAGGATATTACGGGGCGTAGAGTCATTCAGCCCTCAGCGGTGCGGCGACACTTGCCTGCTCCGATTGAGGCTGAGCAACCAAGATTTAGCTTCGATCGTTCCAAGCTGTATGCGCGCGTTATCTCACATTCCTTCCAGCGCCTAAACTCACGTGAAGGCAAGTGGCAAGGCAAGATCGAGGGAAACGGTGAGGTACACTTGGTATTGGAATGGTTTGAAGCAGAAGCCTTGATGGAAAGAAATGCTATGGGGTCCGTAACACTCAAGGATTCGGCAACCTCGTTCGGTTTCCGTACCGCATTACCGCGTGAGTCAAACTGGACCTGGAGGCTTAGCGCCTACGCGACTATTCCAGGCGAGGCATAACCCGACTCTGAATTTATGCAGGACAAACTTGAAGACCGAGTTATAGATCTAGAGACACGGATTACATTCCTAGAGGCTACGCTCGACACCTTAAATGCAATTGTGACGAAACAACAGTCACAGTTGGACGATCTAAGGCAGCAATTTCGAGAGCTAGCTGAGCAGGCTCGTCGCTCAGTCCTTGAAAAGGATATTGATTCTAAGCCGCCACATTACTAATCCCGCAGTGTCGCTCGGGTTGTTGTTGTGTTCTAGCCAGAATGCGCTAGCATTAGCTGGCAGCCCTAATCATATTGTGCCCCCACCAAGCGGCACGCTGCGGCTAGTATACTGTCTACTTTAGCGAAGGATGCAGCTATGAATACGTGGATATTGGTTGTAAGCCGAGCGAAGGCAAAAATTTATGAAACCTCCTCAGCAAAGGCATCTCCGAAGCTAATCCAAGAAACGCAGAATCCTGAGGGCTCGATGCTAGAGCATAATCTTGTCACCGACCGTGCCGGCAGCGCTGCCCACTTTCGGGGCGCCCAGCATAGTGCACTGCGCCCACAACACGACAAGCACGAGCTTGCATTTGAAAAATTTGCGCATCAGCTCTCCAAGGCGTTAGAAGAAGCTAAACGCCTAAAGAAGTTTGAACGCCTAGTCCTCGTAGCTGAACCGCACGCGCTTGGGGTTATGCGAACAGCGCTCGCTTCCCACAAGCAACTCTCAATCGATCATGAGATTCCAAATGATCTAATTGAGGCTAGCGCGACTGAGATCCAAAATCGAATTGCCGCTTTGTGAGCTCCTAAGGAAAAAATTTTAAATAGGCGGTTGCGGGGCTCACCATGATGAAGAGGACGTAACGAACAGTCTCAGGATTAGCAGCAACAGATCTGTCTTGAGAAGTAATTCTGAATAATATCGTTAGGCACTCGCATTACTCACAGCACTTGGACGCAGTAATGCATGCCCATCCGAACGGAAACGAACCACTCTTTGCACGGTTCCAATAATTGTTTCGCGTAGGCAGATGCTATCAAAGTCGAAACAGCTGCTTGGTACTCTCCCATCGCAAAAAAGTTCTGCGCTAGAGTTGCTAGCAATATTAAGAGTAGAGCTGTCAGCCTCTACAAGCTGACGCTCAGTGAAAGCTTGAGAGTATTGCAATAAGGTATGACGCCCCACTGCTCTGGCACTATCATGCTGAGTGTCGAACTCCCAAACATCCGCAAATCCGAAGCTTGCTCGATCATCCCGAACAAATACCCCCAAACAAAGAACTAGCCTGCTTGATAAAACACAAATCTGTAGGTCGCAATGGCGCCCTGTGAATCCACGTCGTCCTTCGGGATATGGGGCGCGATAGAAGCGTTCAATCTCAAAGAGCCCAACAAGGTCACGCCCAGCTCGCCGATAAATTGCATCCGGCGAAAATATATCTACAACCCTTTCCATTGCCTCCTCGGCAGCGGCCCTGATCGGCGCTGATGAGTCATCAAGTAGACTCGCTATGTCTATGTCTTGATAGTAGCGCGCAATTCGCTCGACACTTGGTACAGCACCCGCTGGGCCCGCCGAGCCTTGAATCGAGGAATACGCACTACTACGAAGTTGATGAAACTGCATCTCTAGAGTCTAACGCTGGCAAGTATATTAAGTAAGGACGTTGCGCTTTTCAGCCATTTTGCATAGTTTTATCAACATTTATTTGGCTATTACTGTATTTATTATTAATATTTCTTACTTAACCTAATTTCTTGCCCTTTTGGTTGCAGCTAAATTTGCAGATTTGCAATAATATCAACATTAGTTACCCAATTTGCTAACATGTAGGCTCAAATTATCTAAGCAATGGATATCGAACTAGACAAAATTGATAGGCGAATTCTCTCGGAGTTGTCTCAAGATTGTCGACCTTCACTAAGTGCCCTGTCGACGGCGTTGGGCCTAAATCGCGATCGCGTCAAGTATCGAATAGCAAAGCTAGAGGAGTGTGGTGTCGTCACCAAGTATGCTGCCTGCATCAACCCCTACAAATTCGGGGTATGCTTGTACAAAACATACTTTCGACTTGAAAATGACAAGCAGCGAATTAACAGCCTGGTCGGCTTTCTTGACCGTCATCCACGCACGTACTGGCTAGCTGAAAGCTATGGCACCTGGGATTTAATGGTAGCCACATTCGCTAAGTCCCCAAAGGAATTTCACACGATTCAGGATTCTATACTATCGAAGTACAGCGATATCATCCTGGGCTTCAGTGTCTATGTCCTTATTGATGTGTGGTACTTCTCGAGAGTTTGGCTGTCAGGCTTTAGTGTTGATCAGTTCTTTTTTGGCGGTGAGCCCCAAAATAATTCGGTAAGTGAGCTAGATTTTGGAATTATGCGAATGTTGGTGGATAATGCCAGAACTCCCATCACATCGATCGCCGAACGCCTTGGCTGCGCAGCGGAGACAGTACGCTATAGAATCAAGAAGCTCGAACAATTGGGCATAATAGCTGGATATCGGGTTGAGCTTGACCTAAGTAAGCTCGGCCGAGACTATTTTAAAGCACAAATTCATCTAAGTCAGTACATACCCCGATTGGAAGATGAACTGCGTGCTTACTGTAAGTCTAATCCATGCATCCTCCACTTCATCAAGCAAATTGGGGACTGCAAACTTGAGCTCGAATTAGAGGTCGAAGGCTTCGCCCAGTATAATCAGCTGATGGATGAAATTCGCGAGAAGTTTAAGGGTTATGTTCGGAATATCGAAACCATCGTTATCCGAACTCAGCGCTTCAAGGGCGTGCCCGCTGATATGGAAAAAATCAGCTCCACAGGTCAGCCAGAATAGGCACGCACATTGCACATAGGTAGCCTTAGGTTAAACGCCAACTTCAACGACTATTCAAATCCCTAGTCTCTCAGATAAGTTGGCAGGTTTTGACATGTATTGCTTTGGCGGGTTGTTATGAAAAAAGTTCTACTATTACTGTCCATATTTTGCCTCTGCCCTGCAGCTCAGGCCGACAAGCCCTGGTTAAGCGCGGCACAGGTAGAATCGATAGCGGGAGCTGAGAATTTCGCAGCGCTAACCGCATTGTGTGGAAACTTTGTAGTTCCTAAGCATGTTCTGCACAAATATGAATTATCAGGCGGAATTTCACATGCAGATCCACGCGCCGGATCTCTTTCGCTAATTGGTGGTCCCTCGCTGTCTGCCAATGACCTAAAGAATCTTTATGGCCGAAACTGCAGTATCCGCCCACGAATAAGCCTATATGCGATGGATGCAACGAAAGTGGCGTACTACAGTCGCTACGACTGCAACGTGAATTTACATTTTCACCCTCGTCATTATTCCAAGCAAAAGGGGCCACAAATTACTAGCAGACTTAGACAGCACAATTCTGCTGCTAGTGCTGACTACGCCGGGTGTTTCTTGTTTGCAAACGGCTGCGGTTGTGTGAGCTCAGTTAAGCAGCGTCACTTGAGCGGAGGGATTTAGTAGAACTCAGATTTGTTGCTGAGTGCCCTAGGAACGCCGCAGATTCAGTGCCTAGTAAACGCCAGAATTAGGTACTTTATTGTTTGCTATTTCCAGCTTGGCACGGCTGCAGGTTATTCAGCAGCAGGCAGTAGTTGTTTGTATTTGGCCCGCACTCGAAATATATTCCTAAGATTCTAGGTAGTTGGCCCAAAATCACACAGCCCCAAGGGCTCAACTATCTGGCCTAAATTGCCGATCTTACTGGGGGTGACTGGGCACCCAGGGGACCAGCATTGATTATAACTACTAACCAAAGCGCAAGTGCCACTGCTACGGGCAAGGAAGGACAAGCGGCCTTAACTGAGGCTCGCGCCCTACGCTATACCTGCGAGGCTTGGTTTCCTGTTAACCCTGAAACACTGCGTGATATCCGGCGACGCATCAAAGAAAACTCGTATCTTTCAGTGAACGAGCTACTACACGACATTCGACAAGACTTTGCTCTCTTCGGACACGTTCTAAAACAACTAGCACCGGCTGCAGAAGAAGCAGGCAAGGAAGATTTTGTTCAACGCTTGCGACAATTGAATCTGGCCCAGCTAAAGAACTTACTGCCAGCTGCTGAAAACAAAATTTCGAGTCATCGCTTTACTCAATTAAATGAACTGCAGTGTCTGCGTCTGCAACACTTCTCGATCAGCTCTAGTACTGTTCGCGCTTTGGTTGAGAAAGAGGGTGTCGATGAACTAATGGCGATGTGCGCAGTTTTCTTCAGGCAACTTGGCCTAGCACTTGCTTGCTGGAACTATCCCCGTATATTCCAGCGTGTTGCCCAGTCCAGTGCCTGTTCCACAGGTGAGCTAGATAAGTCACTCAGTGCGGTTTTGGGCTTCTCACCCGCCCAACTCGGACTAAACATCGCCAAGAGCTGGTCTGCCCCTCGAGCGTTGCTCGACCTTATCCAAGCCAGTCCGGATCTGCCAAGTACTCAGAATAGCCCAGCTCGCTCCGAGCTTTCGCCTGAACTCCGACTAATTGCTCGGCTTTGCGAGCATGGTGAGGCATATGCGCGCTCATATGATCCACAGCATTTCTCGTGTGCAGATCAGGACCGCCGCGTTACAGAGGCTGCGATCGAAGAATCACTTGGACAACGCGCGCTGAGTGCGTTAAAGGCGGAAATCGGTCATAAGGTTTCACAAATCAAAGCCCTGCTTAATTCGGCAGGAGACAGTATTAGCACAGCCGTCGCAAATAACGAGGCTGCAGCAGCATCGCTAAGAACTCTTCGCGATAACGCCTCTGCCCAGCAATGTCCGGAAGCTATTCAACGAGTCTTGTCTGAAGTTTATGCGCTTATTGAACCAGGTCGTCCCAGTCCTGCCGCCCTAAAGCGTCTGATTGAACATAGCATTAGTGCTTGCGGCTTTGAACGTGGCTGCATTTATCTGCCACGTGCTAGCGATACCAAGCTAGTCCCTAACGTGATCATAGGCCCTGAAAGCCGCGATAGCTTCGTACCTGCCTTCGCGCGTAGCCGGGAAAATATGACTGACCCTGTCGAGCGCGCGTTACTAGTTGGAACGCCGGTTAGGGGGCAAGTTGAGCGGCCTGGTAGTTCGCGCATTTTGTTTGTCTCAGGGGTAATTGGGAGTGGCAATAAAACTGGGGTGCTTTATCTTGAAAGTACTTACAAGGCCTTCCAGGATGAACTATTGGACATCAGCTTATACTTCAGAGCTGTGCAACAAGCTCTGTGTGATGCCCTTTGTCTCGGCGTAAGCTTCAATTCACGTCCAAAAGCGGAATAGTAAAATGGAGAAATTTACACTACAGAAATTAGTTGGACATCCACGCTGGAAATGGGTGCTATTTTTTGCATTGTGCGAGGTCATTACAATTCTTGGCGTAGGTATCTCTGTATCAAGCTCGACACACTACTGGGTAGGCGGAGTAAGCGCCGCTTTCTTCGCTCCGGGCCTTGCTGTTTCAGTTTTACAGCTTATTCGACCCAAGCCACCACTCACTACTCAGAATGAATTCATTGTTTCCCGTTCACGCGCCAATTCTCTGGCCTACCTAAGCCTATGCATAGGCTGGCTCATCGCTGCGAATATAATTCGCCTGCATCGCCCTGAAGCCGCCTGGTTGTGTTACTGCTTCATGTTTCTCTGTGCTTTTGGTTGCTTCGTTGCAGTTGTGAAGTTTTTCGATCGGCGCCCTCTTATCAAGGTTAATGAAAGTGGGGTCTTTGAGCCCTCACTTTCAAAGCATACAATTCCGTGGAGTGAAATTAAGGGCGCTAGTCTCGAATCAATAAAGGGAATCGAACTTATTACTTTGCATCTAAAAGCTCCGCAAAAGTTTGTGCAGAATCTTTCATTTTTACAGCGTTTAGCTCACCGTGTAAGCCAGATAACAGCTGTGGAACTAATGCACTTAGGGGTTCTGAAACTTGACACAGCCTACTCTGAACAGGCCTTGGATTTTATCCTCGCTCATGTCGGCAAAACCGAAAAGGAGGATCCATTTTCAGCGCTAAACGAGCTGGCAAATAGGCAAGTGTGCCACACTGCCCAAAGTGACAGCTAAACCCGACACATGCTTACTAACTTATCAGTCTTGCACTACCTCAATCAGTGAAGGAACGCTGCCATCCGAAGAAAAGTTGAATTTGCCAAAGGTAACCGTGGTTAATTTTTGGTTTAGCAGGTAATCACGAATTTCCGCTTCGGTTTTGTGGCCAGCGGCAATTGCAGTGAGCACAGCATTCATCCCATCGTATGCATTGGATGCTGTTAGCATTGGCTCGTAGCCGAAGCGCTGCTTGAATTTTCTGGAGAACTCCTTATCGGCGACTAAAAACTTAGTATACACGAGTCGCGGCAAAAGGCCCTTAAACTCGGGGCGCCCCTTCCATCCATCCCCATCATGCAATGTAACTGGAACCACGTTCGGCAAGTAAGTACGTACTTGCTGTAGAAGCGACAGCATCGAGCGATCATCCCAAACTAAAAGTAGCAGCGCTTGCGGAGGATCCAGTCGCATCTTGGCTAAGATAGCCTTGAAGTCTGACTCGCCGGCCTGTACGCCCACATCCGCATTTAGTTTGGTACCTGCCTCAAGAACCAACTTACGTATCATTTCTGAAAATGGTTCCTGTTCGTAGAACATTGCGATCTTATTCAGCCCTCGCGCGCTAAGCCCTTGCAGCAAAGTGGTAATCTCAAGTGTAGAGTTATGATAAAATGTAATTGGCCAATCACGATTTTCGTCACTAAACGCTTCACGCGCTGCGCTGGGAGTGACAAGCAGCACCTTCTTTTGTCGCGCTAACGGGATCAATCCCTGATTGGAATCTAACCACGTTGGACCCAAAACAAAGCTTGGATTCAACAGCATTAGGCGCTGAAACCCAGACAGCAACTGCTGCTGCTTGGTCTGAGTATCTTCAACAACAAGCTTAACTTTTTGCCCCTCTATACCCCCTCGAGCATTCCACTCTTCAGCTGCGAGTGTGTAAGCATCAAGCTCCGCCTTTCCAAATGTAGCTGCTGCCCCAGTCTGGCCAACTAACACCGGCACTGAGAATTCCTGGGCCGGTACTCTAATTGAAAGGAGAAGGATACTCGCGATGAGGGCTGTTATTAATCTCATGGCGCCACCCTATCACACTGAATCATACTAACCCAGCAGCCACATAACTTAGCTAACCATGCGCTATTTAAGCACAATTATTTCCTGGCACCAGCAAATTAGTTTGAAAAGTAAAGCTACAAGCGTGGCAAAGGTACAAATAACACTAATGTTATATGTGTGGTCCCCCGGCTATTTAGGCTAGTTATGCGTCAGTCTCAAGAGTTACAATCAGCAGCTGCCCAAATCGCAAGAACTGAAGCGTTCGAATTTGTACCTATTCAGAAGTTACTTGCGCACGATACATCACAACCGCCTGACGAATGCCTAAGAGCAGCCAACGCTTTGGCATCTGGAATAACCAGGGGTCTGCAAGAGGGACGAATAGAGATTCGGACTGCCATAGCCCTTGCAAATGAAGTTGGCACTGCTATCCACACTCTTGACGGCAGGGCTTGGCAAGAACTAAGAAAGTTTCCAAGCGCAGCTGAAACCTATCGTGCCGGCTTTATCGCACTTAGCAAGGAACTTCTTGTTCGCTCAACGGATTCTGCGGTATTGCCAGATTCAGCTGCCTGCGCTTCAGGTCTGCTGGACGCTGTACTAATTCGAGATTATGAAGCTCGTACTGCTGAGTTTGTAGAAGTGACATCACTTGACACATCAGCGAAGAGCTAAGGCTCAAAACTAGTCTGCATCACTACTTATAAGCGTGCCTAACAAAATGAGAAGCAGATTGCTTCGCGTCGCTTGCGATACGAAGTGGGGCTTGTCTTTAGTATTTTAGAGCCCGTCTATAGTCTCTTTGCCAAACGCCCAACTCTCGCACTCATTCGACGCAGGCCAGCATGTTCAGCCTCGCTTAAGTTCAACGCACGCAACTTTTGATTGAAAGTACTAAGCTCTCGTCGCAGGGCTGGCAAAAAGCCACGCCCGAAAAGGGGTGTATGCAGAACTTGTTCAACTCGCAGTAGCTCAATCGCCACATTGCGCCCATTCCCTCCCTCAAGTGCAGCTGCCAAAAGGCGGATCTGCTCTCCAAGATCACGCCCCCGTACGAGCTGAGCAACAGGCGGAGGCTGTTGCCACGAGTGTCGTAAGATGGCTCGAAGTGAAATCCTGTCCTCTGCATTTGCACGTGGAGCCTGCATGCTAGACGTGGCGTCCAGGTGTTTGGACAGTTTTCTACGGATATCACGCAGCACTACTCGCAGTGGACCTTGCACTTCAGAACGGTTCTCTAGTGCCTGAGCTACGTCATCCAAAGCACGTCGAATGTGAACTTGACCAAGACTAATAGTCGGGCCTTCCAACTTGGCGCGTATAACTGCAAGCAGCTCGCGCATGGGGCGCGTATGAAACTCAGCCCGTCCCTCAATCAATTGGCCCACCAGTTCTCGTATATTAGACTGCAGCTGTAGCGGATGACGCCGCGTAGCGCTGCTGCCCCGTTCCACTTCTGGAACAGCTTCAGTTTGTTCGGCTACAGTTTCAAGCTCTTGGTCTCTGACATCCTCAACAGCATGCGCTTCCTGATCTGATTTGCGAGCTGAAGGCAAAACAAGTTGCGTCTCTTCCCTGCGCCCAAAATGGACTGGTAGCGAAAGTAGCCGCTGCTGCTGGCGCTCAATATGAGCGTACACATCCAGAGCGTCGGCTCTAGAAAACCTACGCCCGCCCAGAAGCTGTGTACAAACAGCTTCTGCAAAGTCATCTGCATCTCTCTCAATGAAGGTGTGTGGTATGCTCTTATGAATTTGCACGAACCATTTGGAAATACCTACCTGCTCGACAAAATCTGGGTGCTTAGCAAGGAACTCATGCTTGGAGGTTGAAGGAATAAGTGGTTGAAAGACGCCACCCCTGTATTGGATTAGATTCGACCAGAGGATAGTTTGAATGGCGTGTCTAGTCTCATGCAAAAGAACATAAAGGCAGGCCGGAGCATGGTCAGGTTCTTGTAAGATTTTGGCAAAACGGGGACTTATTTGTAGTGAGTAATAATTGGGATCGTGATGAGCAACCTGCCCTTCTCCATCAGACTCAGCAATAGCTAGACTAGGGATAGGAACAGCATAGGCCTTACACGCCAGCCCGACCAACGCACGCGCGCTAAGACTAACTGTCCCGTCTTCCCCTCGAATTAGTTTACCAACTCCAATTTCTTCTAACTTCTTGGATAGTCTAGTAACTCTACGACTATCCTCGAGGACCCAGCGCGCGGATGGATGCATTGCAGAATTTAAGAAGTCAACAGTAGCTAGGAACTCGTTATCGATTTTGCTGGCATGGTGTAGGACTAGATAAACTGCGCGACAGAGCGTTCCGCGCGCGATATCTTTTTCAACAAATAGGCCTCGTTTCACCTCGAGTAAACTGTCGACCAAAAATGAGGCCACTGCATCACGTTCAGGATTTGCCCCTTTCCCTAGGGAACCGGTTGCAGGGGCGGTTGACGGCACAAGTTTCAAATATGCAGCATCCACGATTTGCTGGTATAGCGCGCCAAGTGTTTCTCGCCGAGTGTAGGAATCCTCGTGGCGAAAATCGACAATCTTGCGTAAAGCTCCGCGGGCCGCATCGAAATCATCACGTCCCACTGCGGCTGTAAGCTCAGCACACATTGCTGGAAGGCTAGACACCTCTGCTCGGGAGGTATTCGCAATTTTTGTACTAGCAGATGGAGACATACAAAAATTACGTTATTACCAGCAAAAATTTGTCTGAAATATTAGAGGTCGTCCGAAAATACCGGAAAATGATGTTGGTCTATATTTTCGGATAGCCTCTAGCCTAGGTCGTTCCGCAACCCGGACTTAGCTGTCCCTTCACAATTCCACGAAGTTATCTTGTATGGGATGTTAGCCTATACACCCCCAAAAGGCGCAGAACTTACCAATCTGCGGATATTATATTGGCTACCGGGAGCTTAATCTACATCGAGCCGCTATGTAACCGCACCTGGGACAAGCGGATAAAATGTGGAAGAACTTGATTTAGCGCCCTTTATTCTGCCTGGCGCCCTTCTTACGGGTAATCGATTTTTGAGGCAAGCTTAGCGAAAGCTATTTCTTACTGCTTGTCCAGCGTTTCTGTAAATGCGCTCAACTTCTGAGCGAGGAACTTGCTTCAAGTTGTAGTCTACTAACCAAGTCAGAAACAGAACTTCGCACATTATTACGAGCGCGCCCAATACGTGCACCATGCGCAGGCCAACCCTCTTTACTGGAAGTGGCGGCTGCTGTCGCTCAAATTCTGGATCAATAGTTAGTTCTTCAGCTGCAAGCATAGTTAACCACGTATCCTGAATAGTAGGTAAGTTGCTCCCGCTCAAATCACTTAGCTCTGCGCCTATGTAAGAAATCTCTAGGAATATTTCGTAGGCGAGCTTTCCTTGGGAACGATGACTAGTAAGCTCATTAAGGTGCTGTAGAGGGATTAGCTTAAGAATTAAGAGCTTTAGAACTGACACACCAGTGTGGCATCAGAATCCTCTGATGCCACACTGAATGCCAGTGAGAGAACGGGGGAGGGTGGTTGCTTTGGTTGTGTGTGTTCCTCGTCCCATCCCCTCAAAGTGGGCTTGGTTGTTATTTTGGTTGTCTCGATGTCCGTCCCTGTCTAGGACCATTCCGGAGAATGGCCCGGCAGTTTCAAACGTCTTAACTATAATATGTTCATATTACCAAATGATGTGCGTTATGCACATCATTTTTTCAAAAAAATCTCGTTGCGATCTTACCCTGACATTTCAGCAGGTTGCAGGCAAAGCAGAGCTATCGGGCGTCGCCCATAGGAAAATTTGTGACCTGCTTTATTGTGATGTAACTACTTTTTAGCTTGAGTACGGCTAAATGTACCCAATACGACTCGCGCTCCAGCGTCGGCTCCGCGCTTTGGATTTAGCGATTGGTCGAATTTGGATAGAAACTGACGAGCGCGCTCGTGAATTTTCTTACCTTCTTCAAGGAACCACTGTTCAATCTGTGGTAACTCATCGATACGAATATTATCATATTCCGTTGTAAGATGAAGGTTTTGGCGCTTTTTGCTACCTAGAATATTCTCTTCTGCCGCCGATATTAAATCAGCCGTGTCATGCGCCAACATTGTAAACGCCTCCTTAGGATCAGCCTTGGGGAAGTATGATTCCACTTTAAGGAGTAAGCCGTCCTCACTACGCGTAACAAGCTGCAGGCGCTCTAATTCAAACAGGACAGTTCCAGGATGAAGGTCCGTGCTGATGCTCTGGACTAAGCGATTAAACTCACTATTTTCACCATCTAAACTTAACACGCGGGGCTTACCGTTCTTACCCTGGAAGCGCTTGCTTTGCTGCCACATTCCAATAACGCGAGTAATTAGACCAAAACTGGAGGACTTCTCGTCCTGGTCACGCCAAATTCGCATAACCTCGCGGCGGCGCAGGCCTGTCATAACACTAAGCCTACTAACGTTTGGTTCCTTTCCCTGGCGACGAATTTCATCTGCCGCCACCTCAAGAAAAACGACCTTAGCTGACTCAAGTAAGTCTTGGATAGTCAGCGACCAGCGCAAGCAAAACTGCAGCACCGGCCTTAAGACCGTCCTCAAACATGCGATAAGTGTATTTCGTATATTAAAATCCATAGTGTGGGCGAAACGCACATAAGCTCTGTCGGCCACCATAACGTACGACATGAGCTTGCTTCGCTATTTCGCTATGAAAAAGCATAGAGTAACAACCTCAATGTTTCAAGCCGCTTAGCTAGTATAACCCAAAAAGGTCTATATTGGCTCTGGCTAAAAGGGCGAAATAACCAGGGGGAGGAGGTACCCCATCCCCCTTATACATTATGAGGAGCCAAAAGCTTGAGTGATGTCCCTATTAGTCCGATCAAGCATATGGTTCCTTAGCGCCAGAACTGGTACCAATTAAAGAGGTACTATTATGCATCGTTCTTCCACACATTCGCTACTTGTCGCTACTTGTATAGCGCTAGTAGTGGCAATGGCAGCCCTTTTATCGGCTTGTGGTGGTGGAACTCGTGGAACAACGGATACGACTATAGAAGTGCGCGGCCTTCTAATCGACTCAAATGGACAGCCGCTGGCGGGAGTGCAAGTAAAGGCCGGTACTGAGGATTCCGTTACCGATAGCCAAGGCGCATTTCTACTGTACGTGCCACCGGGCGCCGACCAGCTATCCTTCTCAATCGGTAGCACTGAACTAGTGACTACTATATCTCCTGTACAGGTCCCCGTAGCATTATCGCTACAATTGAACACAGAGAATACTGCAGTAGTGCTAGTTGATGAGACTCCGTTGGAGGAGGCTACTCCTACTCCCGTTCCTACTGCTGCTGAAACCAACACGCCAGGGCCAGTGCCTTCGACTCCTACACCCACCCCACAGCCTAGTGCCACCCCGACTACTATTCCGGCTCAAATCAGCCTTTCTGTTAACCAAACATCGTTTAGCTCATTCCAAACTGCTATTTTTTCGATTTCAGCCTTGGGTGGAGTAAATAGCAGCGTTAATGGGAACTCCATAGTACTCGTGCTTGGAACCCTTGGAAGCGGCCAAACGACTTTAACTTTTGCAAACAACGTAACAGTCGATTTCCCAACCAGTTCCAGTGATATCTACTTCATTCTCAGTATCCAAAATTACGTACAAACCATGCAAAATGGGAGTGTCGTTTTTAATCTTCCAGTTGATGTTGTAAGCGAACCAACCACACTGTTTGCAAGAGCGGTGGCCGTAGAACCAGGTACAAATGCACTGTTGGCGCAGTCCGCGCAGATAAATATCACCTTGGTGCCTCAGCAGAACTTGCAGTAGCGGCACATAGCCAACTACCTAATAATACTCAAGTAATTGAAGGCACCTTACTCAATGCATTTCTTGCTTAGCAGCCAACAATTTCATATACTTACCAAAGTTGAGATACAAAGTGTCTCGTTAGAGGTAACCAATGGAAGCAGTGCAGGGCGGAGCAGTTAGCGTAGCTGACCAGGCAGTTGAAGCTGGAACACAGGTGTTTGATGCACTCGTGTCTAGTGCCGCTGGTGCCGCTGTTGATTCCTTGGCAGTTGGGTTAGTAGACGCAGCTTTTGAGCTTGCGGGCGGCGCATCCCTTAGCGCTGGTACTGACACAAATGGCGATGGAGTGATTGACGAGCGTGACGCGGGTTCGAGCGGAGGCGCTTCCCCAACAGCCGATCTAGTAGGAACAGCTCTCCAAGTTGGGTTGGATTTAGCTCTACCACCGCATACTGTTCCGATGGGAACCATCCTGGGCTTCCTAGCTCGTAACGCTGCCTAGTGCGAGCCACTAAATTCAAGCGCCAGTATCAATTTAGTATTTAGTGCTGAATTTCCTACGTATCCGGGAACTGTACTTACTCGCCTACTTTTTAGAATGGCCTAGAGTACTCGACGCAACGGACTCACGTTATACGCCTACCTCCGGGGAGACCTGGGCCGACTGGCTAACTTTGCGTTTCTAATCTGGCGCCCTGCCCCCGACTCAATAATGGTAACTCGTCATATTTTACATAAATCCAAACACACTTTATGTGCTGAGCTACTGCCGTAGCCGAACGGCATGTGCTAGACTCGATCGGTCATGCTGCAAAGTAACCAACGCTCAAAAATTCTCGACTACCTAAAAACTCGAGCACCGTATTCGGTGGTTGATGCTGGCATCAATCATGCTAGTGACGGCAGTGTCGTTGAGTGCAGCAAAAGTGGCAACACGATTCATGGTGTTATCCGTAGCTCAGATGAAACAACCCATACAGTTGCGATCGTAATGTCCTCAGCGCATGAAACAGAGGCGACCTGCTCATGCTCTAAGCCGGAGGAAATGCAAGAGCAGTGGTGCTATCATGCTGTGTCTCTCTTATGGAGGGCAAGTGAGCTGGGATTTCTAGACTCTCGCAGCGGCTTTGTCGCTCCCGAGGCAGTGCATCGCGTTGGAACCAGCTCCCCGCAAGAAATAGCGGAGGTGATCCGGGAGATCTCCCAAACTAGCGCAGCTGCGTCTCAAGCACGCCTTCCCTACGAGCCCAATGTTTCGATTGCACTGGATGTCTCAAGCGATCGACTTGGGGTTCAAGTACTTTTTGACGATGAGCCACAAGCTCCCTCCCTTTTCGAAGGTTTTTCTAAGCTTTCGTCACGGGCATTAGACAACATACTTCTAAAAATCTTAGACGAAGAGGGGAGCTGGGATGAAGATCGGCGGCTTTGGTTTGTTAACTCGAGTGATAACATCGAAACCGTTCTTGGGCTTATTGGAGAGTACAAGAAAATTGTTGCTCTTCAATCTGGGCGGAATATGTCCGTCTCCACTGATGTGTTGGAAGCGCGCCTGACGCTAGACTGGCACGCCACCGGACTCGAACTTTCCATGGAGTGGGTATTCCCGGATGGCCACGTCGACATCAAGCAGGGTGAACTAATCGGGACTGGGCCATATTGGACAGCTGTGGCCAATGTAATTTACCCGGTCTCCCCTTCCGCCTCACGTATCGCGTCCTTGTTCCCGCATTCCTCGGTTCTTTCTCTGCCTAAATCAAAAGTTGGGCCCATTCTTGAGGAAATTAGGTCAAATTTGTTTGATCCACAGGCCGTTAAGATATTGCACCCGCAATTGCAACCAGCCAGTGAGGTTCGCACTCCAACCCCACAGTTAGAGGTCTCCCGGCGTGAGATTAATCCTAACGATCCTTACGCTGGCGCATCTGATTTCGAGTTAGCAGCGGTTCTCGACTTTGCATATCCTACACCTGGTGCCGATGAGAATGTTGTTTACCTTCCTGATCGCGCCAAGGAGCGTGACTCAATCGAGCTGCTACGCTCGCTTGGCTTCAGCCCTGGCGCTGATAGACGTTCATACACAGTCAAAGGCGATGCTGCCCTCGATGTCATTCATCAGGGTTCAGCGATGTTCCCTCGCGACTGGGAAATTAGCGGTGTCGACGCTGTTAAGAAGGCTATTCGCTTCGCAGACTTGGCCATATCAATTGCCATTACTTCACCCAGCGAAGCTGGTGGGAAGCAGAAAGAAGGCTCACGTATCGACTGGTTTGATTGTCAGGTAACGCTCGCGCAAAATAATGCACACGTTCCGCTCTCAACACTTTTCAAGAATGCTCGCCCTGGTAGCGATCGCTGGGTACGTCTCGATAGTGGGGCCTTTGCCCGCGTACCAGGCGGAGGCTTAGGCCAACTACGCACAACCTTGGGTCTATTGGACCCCAATTTCCGGCTTACCAATACCATTAAGACGCGCCTTAGCATGGCGCAGGCTGTGAGCTTTGGCACTTTGAACGAAGATTTTTTTGATTTAACAATAGATTCGCGGCTTAAGACTCTTACCTCTCGCTTAAGGGAATTTCATGCGATTGAGGCGGTTAAGCCAACTAAGAGTTTTACAGGCAAGTTGCGTAGCTATCAGCTGGATGGCCTAAGCTGGTTTAGTTTTCTGCATCAGTTTGATCTAGGGGGAATTCTTGCTGATGAAATGGGTCTTGGTAAGACCGTTCAAGCCTTAGCCTTCATTCAAGCAATGAAGGAAAAGCGCACTAGCGACAAGAGCATGAAAAAGCCTGTACTAGTAGTGGCGCCAACATCAGTGATTACAAACTGGGTGTATGAAGCAAAAAGATTCACACCCAAGCTAAAAGTTTTGCTGCTACACGGCCCAGGAAGAAAGGCTGGATTTTCTGAAATTCCAGAGCACGACATCATTATTACGTCTTACGCTCTGTTGCGATTGGATCGCTTTGATCTTGAGAAGCATGAATTCAGTTATATTATTCTAGATGAAGCTCAGAATATTAAGAATCCTGAGACTGCTACCACTAAAGCTGCCAAGACCTTGCGAGCACGTGGACGTATCGCCCTAAGTGGTACTCCCACGGAAAATCGGCCACTAGAATTGTGGTCGATCATGGACTTTTTGATGCCCGGCTATCTTGGCTCCGTGGACTTTTTCCGAACTTATATAGAGCGTCCGATTCTTGAGGGTGGGCCCGGTGTCAATGTGGCTAGGTTCTTAAACTCCAAAACCAAGCCATTTATTTTACGTCGCACAAAAGCCGAGGTTGAGAAGGATTTACCGCCAAAGATCGAATCGTCACAGTACGTATCTATGGCGCCTTCTCAAGCACAGCTTTACAATCAAATCCTGGAAGAAGTACGGCCACGCGTTTTTGACGCCGTAAAGAAGTTTGGCATACGTGGGGCAAGCGTTTCTATTTTGGCTGCTCTGCTCCGTCTACGACAGGTGTGCAACCATCCAAATTCAATTGAAGCGCTTAAAGAAGTACAGGGGTATGAGTCAGGCAAGTTCAACTTGTTACGTGACTTAGTTGAAGAAGCACTTGCTTCGGGACGGAAAATTCTTCTGTTTAGCCAATTCCGCGAGATGCTGGCCATCATCCGACGCTACCTGGACGAGACCAACGTCAATCACTTGTACTTGGATGGAGCGACACGCAACCGACAAGAGCTAATCGACAAATTCAATTCTGATTCTGACGTACGGCTGTTTCTTGTAAGTCTTAAAGCTGGCGGCACTGGTCTTAACCTTACCGCAGCTGATACCGTGATTATCTATGACCCATGGTGGAATCCGGCTGTAGAGAATCAAGCAGTAGATAGAGCGCATAGAATTGGCCAAACCAAGACCGTGAACGTTTATCGCTTAATTACCGAGAACTCTATTGAGCAAAAGATCATGCAGCTCAAGGCCAAGAAATCACGTATCGTGGATGCACTAATCAATGAAAATGGCTTAAGTACGCTCTCGCTCACTAAGGACGACCTTGAAAACCTGCTTAGCCCACTGCCACCTGAGCTAGTGACTGGCGCTGGGTCTAGTTCCACTGAGTCGGACTAGCAGCAATAGAAGCTGTATACTGTAGAGCTAGGACTCGAAACAATCTTAGCAGGGACTCAAATGGTTACCCAAGTAATCTAGTAACAGGCTGCTCAAGCGATCTTCAACTGACTTCAGATGCGCGCTTAAAAGTTTGAGCAACCTCGACCATCTCCGGCTCCATAGTCCTTACAGCCACGCTTGCGTTCTTCTTTTGTACAGCGATGCGTGCTGGGGTGAGTACCAGGAGGACAGTGCAGTTGGTCCTGTGGCGGTGGTTGTGGCGGAGAGAAGTCATGCTGCGGACGCTCATGTTTCTCTCGTTCTTGGCGCTCACGCTCCTCCTCCAAACGACGGCGCTCCTCTTCTAGCTCATGGCGTTCGCGGTCCAATCTGTGTTTTTCGCGATCATTCCAGCGATCACGTTCACGATCATAGCGATCGTGATGATCATACCGATCATGGTCATAGTAGGGATCGCTGTACCCGCCGTAGCCATAGGAGTCATTTGGGTAGTTTAACTCCGCACAGCCGGAAAATGAGGCCAGCAAAGCAACAGGTAGGGCGAAACGAAAAAACTTTTTAATGGCGAACATGTCTTTACATCCTAGTGTATGGCGGCAGACACCCTAATTTTATGACTTGTGTGTACATTGTACAAGCTAGACTTCATGTCTGTCGGTGTGTAGCTACATGCTGATTTTCGGAGGAGTTTTCGAGCGGTTCTAGGAACCTCATACTTTTTCTAATACAGGTCATGCTGCCCGGGCGCCAAATGGTCAATCAACCCTGGTAGCAAGGTTCTTCGCCTCAATTACCGGTCCATCATCTCGACAAAATAGTCTCGCAATTATGGGATGTTACCATATCCTAGAATATTGAGCACACGACCCCCTGGCTTCGCCATAATATACATGTGCGTTATGCCCTTTACTTAAATTATGCAGGTTTATGAAGTGCCAATGTTTTCCTGTAGCCATCATCTCGGTTCTTCTTTGCAGCGGCCTAAGCGTATTGTGCAACCCAGCGACAGCTATTGCTGCTGACGAACCAATTCTTTGTGAATCGTCAACATCAGCGATCGGTCCACTACGATCATTCGGAGTTGGTGAGTCAATCATTTCAAAGGAAGCAGCACTCAAACTAGCTGAGCTAAATTGCAAATTTAAACTCCATTCCAACGGCCCCGTAGTCCTTGGAACAGCTCTCCTAAAAGAATGGGTATGCGCCCTTTGTCCTAATACTGACGACAGATGCAAGGCTAGAGTTACAACTGCATTTTACAGCTCGGTCTTCTATAGCGATGAATACTGCGATGCTGATGACAGTCAAGCCTACTATTATTGCTGGGTGTCATGTTCTGTAGCGGCAGAACAGGTTTACAGTTGCGATGCCTGCCCTCCCGATACCTACAACGAGAAGTGTTCCTCAAGCTCAATACGATAGGGCTTACTATGACCAAAAGGCCTGGCTCCCTTTCATTCATTTCATGGACCTTGATCGTCATTCTAGTGCCAGCATTCGTAGTTGAGCTTGCCTGCGCAGAGAACCACTATCGAACGATGGATGTAATCGAGCTCTCAAAGGCAATTTCTGATCTATCCTCTCAGATTAGCCACTCGGAGTCCGATCAACTGCTTAGCTTCAATCCCATTGATTCGTACGCATCCCAAGAAGGGATGGAGCAGCCCCAAATAGATTTCTTATGGAGCACTCTAGAGGAAATAACAACTCTCGGCTCACGAGAGTTGGCCGACCTTTTCGATAATCTAAAATCGCTTGAACCTGAAAGTGCAAAGGTCGTCATTCACATTGCATTGCGAGTACTTGAAGAGTCACGTTCAAGAGCTGGATCGACTTGTAACTATGATGCCAGCTTTTTGATACTGCTGAATTATGCATTACTGCAGCCTGATGGGTCTGATGCTGTCGGTGTGTTTTCAGGCTGGCTTAGGAGTCCTTGCCTATCTATAGAAACCATCGAGAATCTCATCTTGAATTTTCCATTCCTGCCCAAGGCTCTTCAAATCGCTCTAGTAGCACAAGTGCCAGCCGCAACAAATGAGATTACGAAGTGGCTTGAAAAACTAGTTGAGTTGAAGGATATCGACCCCAGCGTGAGACGCGCTGCACAAGTAAGCCTTCGTCGAGACACTCTGGTTTTGCCACCTGGTCATCTTTCCAATCCATCATCTAGTTGTCAGCTATTCAATTGTGAAGATGAGAAAGCTGGTCCCGATGGAGTGCATTCAATCACAAACCTAAGTTGTCATGAGCTGCCCACAGGGATTAGCGATTCTTTGCCGGGAAAAACTCTATTTGGTAACTATCATATCAAGCACACCCCGCGCTCTTTGCCATTCCCAAACCGGATTAGGCCGACGCTGAATTTGATCGAGGTCACAAATTGGAAGGGCTTTGCCTCCAATGGGCCTGGCAAAAGTACTCTCCCGGATTTAAGTTTTAATCTGCAAAAAAGTAGCTCGTGCTGGGAGGCAGTCAATACCGGACAAAGAATCCTTTCTTTGCAATTAAGAGATAGTTGTGTGGATGAGCTTCAGTGGGGGGGTGACTTTAACTATCCATTTGCCATAGATACTTATGATATGGCTGCACAGGGCACTCTAATTGCTCGCTCCACCGACTTTCGGGAACTAAAATTGGAGCCGTTCGTTCCAGATGCAGACAAGGACAAGTTGCCAGATCAATATGAAACAGAACAGGAAACATTTGATGGAGGCAGAATAATTCCATTAGACCCATGCACAAAGGAAACCATTGTTGGAGTAAAAGATGCCGAAGGAGACCGCGACCTGGACATTCATACCTACCTGCGTCTGAAAGGGCGAGATCGCGAACCTACACTTTCACAAATTAGCATAGGAGATGGCATTTCAGAATTTGGTGAGTATCGAGGTTTTATTACTAAGGATAGTGGACGTAAATTAGTGGGCAACACACTGTTGCGTGAACCAAGGCGGATAGCAGATCACATTGCGTACGAACATTTTGCATTTACTACTCTGAAACCTCTCATTAAACAGGTCGGGTTTATTGGTTCTGCTTCCCTACCATTTCCACCTAGCTTGTCGGACGGGAGTGCTGTTAGTGACATTACATCATATACATACAATCATGGCGCCCAAGTAGTGCGCTTAACGGAGGAAGACGATGACCCATTTACCCCAAAGGAGCTAGGCCTGCGTCGAGACCTAGCGGGCGCCTGGAATTTCCTAAACAATGCCCGATCAAATCAAGAGACTCCTGATCGATATGCGCAAGCTGCTGATAAAGCCCGCAACTGTATGGGGTTAGAATGCAGCGAACCGGCCTTGGCGCTTACCCCATACTGCACTGATGTCGAGAACTCATCGGGAGCATTGAATGATTATTATGACAATCGTTCCACCTCCGGACCGGTAGCCAATCTTCCTACCATTCTACTTCCGTTCAAACTTCTGCGCACAATAGAGGATCTGACTAAAGGAATTTCTAACTTTCCGGGCACAGACTTTACTCAAGCTGTATTTCTCCATGAAGAAAATCACCAACTCGCCCCTTACCCGCTGAAAGGTCATCTTGAGCGCCCCATTCACTTTGGTGGAGTACTCCGTGGAGCCAGTCACAACATATTGCAGAATATGTATGATATCGCGCTTTCCTATGACGTAAGGCTACTTCTCAACCTAGACCAATACTACTTAGTTGAAGACCAGTCATTGAATTGGAGTGGCGCCACAACTTATTTTGGGCAATGGGAATTAGTGGAAAAAATTGGTGACAATTCCATTCTCCAAAATGGCTTCTACAGGGATTCGGAATCCTGTCCCATATGGAGCATGGAAAGTCTGCTGGGTAGTAGCACTAGCTTTAAGCCAGCTATGTACTTTGTCCCCCAGCAGAATAGAGCGCAAGGATTAGCCCGATTTGTAGCTTTTACGCTTTACAAGATTGAGAGCTTATTTGGAAACCCAACCCACAAATACTTCTCTGAAGCGAGTATTCACTTGTCAAATCGTCGTGGAGACGGCGGTAGTTATTCTGAAGCAAGCGCCACGGTGATTTTACCCGCAACAATTAGTCAAAGGCCTCAAAATTACCAAGCTTTCGACGTGAAACGCCGTGTTTGTGGCAGAGCTTTTTGGAGCCCTCCGGATGATTAACGCATTCGTTGGCCTAGACTGACTTAGGTTTGGTATTTAAGATATCGAAAATTTATCTAGGCTCTCGCTCATCATCACCCTCGAACTGAATAGAAAAGGATCCAAATTAACATCCAATGATAAAGATGATTGAGCGTGAACTTCCCAGCAGCTGCACTAACAGCGATAATTCTCTACTAGGCTCCGAGGCCTTCTACTTCTCTGTCGACACCCACACAGGCGACCAGACCCCATCTTGTTTAGATGCTTCGCGCGCGATACGGCTAAGGTAGACTACAGACACGGGATCGTCTGGTAGGGTCTTGAATATTCTCTCCGCGTCATTAAGCCGGCCAGCTTCAAAGGCCTGAAGCGCTTCTTCAAACTGCTTACGCTTAGCTGTATCTAAGGCAGGCTTTCCTGGAGAATCATAGAGTGGCTCATAAACAGTTACTGCCTCACTTTTACCAACCACTTTAAGATCGGCCACTTTACGGCAAGCAAATTCTGGGCCCAGTTGCGCGCGCGTGGAGGCAGAAAACAAAATCGATGTACCAAAAAACTTATTGGCTCCCTCTAGCCTTGATGCAAGATTGGCCGCATCACCGATCATTGTATAGTTAAAGCGCGCCTGCGATCCAAAATTGCCAACACCAACAACGCCGGTGTTAAGTCCGACTCGCATCTTAATGCCAACTCCAAAGTCTTTCTTGAATTTGGCTTGTAAATTTGCCAGCGCCACCTGGCAATCAATCGCTGCTTGAACCGCACGCCGAGCGTGATCAGGAACATTTATTGGAGCATTCCAAAATGCGACAATGGCGTCACCAACATACTTATCAACAGTTCCAGCATGTTGCAGAATTACATCAGTCATGGCCGACAAAAATTGATTCAAGAGTAGAACCAATTTCTGCGCATCCATGGTCTCTGAAATGCTAGTAAATCCCGCAATGTCGCTGAAATAAATGCTTAATTCACGCCGCTCTCCACCCAAACTTAGTTGAGCTGGATCAGCTACGATTGAGTCAATCACAGACGGACTAACATAAAATCTAAAAGCATCTTTGATGAAGCGATGCTGCCGTCCCTCAAGTTGAAATTGAAAGGCAAGCGAGGCAAGCATCGCTAGAACAGCGGCAGATAGTGGCGCAGCGCAGGCCAACCAGTACCCATACTGAGAGCTAAGACCAAGGCATAGGATCGCAATTAGCGCGGTGACCAGCACCGCGAGAACATGATCGGTAACGCGCGAGCGAAATATGCACCCGGCAGACAAAAAACATACGAGCAGCGCCGTGAATGACAAATTAAATGCGAAGCTAACTCTTTTAATGAAGTCACGATGCAGCAAATTATCTAGAACAGTGGCGTTATATTCCACTCCTGGAAACACTTCAGACATCGGTGTTGGCCGTAAATCAAGCAAGCCCGGCGCATCCATGCCCACAAAAACATAGCTATCCTCGAATTCTTTTAAATCAATCAACGGAGCGGCGCCACTTTGCAGACGCTGAAAGCTCGCAATAACTGCCGCCATACTATATGTCTTGTATGACCTAGCTGATCCTTGAAAGTGTACCGCCAGTCGACCACGCTGATCTAAATATTCACCCAACCACGAAACATCTTGCCGCCCTGCTGTAGCGGCCTCAAAGAGACTAAAGGGCAAGCCAAGCAGCGGAGCGCCAGAGTAGTAGCCACCCACAGTAATATGACGGAAAACTCCATCTGAATCAGGACGAGCACTCACATTCCCAAATGCAGCGCTGTTATCCAATAGCTCACTAATCGGAAGAGTAATTCCTTCAAATTCATCACGAACTGGGTCAAGCAAAAATCGACTTGTGAAGTGACTGCTGCGATCTGCAGCGATTTGGCGCTCCTTGAAGCGGGAGAGACGTTCTTGGTCGACTACGGCACCCTCAGAGTGACGTAAGGCCACCGCAGAAACGACCGGAATAGATTGGCCCATGGCGCTTGAAAAATCTTTATCATCATCAACCCCATATGCGGATGGCTCTGTAAATAGCACATCGAATGCGACACCCTTAGCGCGCGCCTGGGTTAGGTAGCGTACTACTGCTTCATACAAGGCACGCGGCCACGGCCAGTAGATCTTCTCCTCTCGCGCCATGTGGTCGAGTGAGCTTTGATCTACCATTATGATTTTTATATTCGAGGCCGGCCTTCCCTGTGTGGCTACCCAGCGAACACGCCAATCCCAAGTGCGATACTCGATCTCATCGAGAAGTTCCGATCGTAGTAGATAGCCGGCTAGGCCTAGTGCTAGCGCAACAATCAAAAGAAAGCCGCGCCATTTCCTGGCTTTTAGCGAATCAGACATTCATGTTGCTCTTGAAGCGCTGCGCACGAACCGGAAGATTCTTCTTAGAATTCTCGTCATCCTTGGCGACTGACTCGACTTCATCAATACGATCCTCTGCATCTGGGTGCGTAGACATCCAACCGCCAGATGAGGAGCCCTCTAGCCCCTTTAATCCCTCAAGCAGCTTTACAAGCGCATGAGGATTGTAGCCAGCCCGCTTTAGAAGTTCAGCCGCATATTCATCAGCCTCATATTCTTGGCGCCGACTATATCCCTTGGTCAGCAAACTATTAGCAACATCTGTAATGCTGTCGCTGAAGGCTGATGTTAGCATCTGCACATCCTGGCCAGCAGCAGATGTCACTGCCTCCTTACCAAGTAGAACCAAGGCCTTGCTCATGTGCCCTTCCGAAATCGCATTTACTCCATGCGCTTTAACAATATGCGCTACTTCATGCGCCAGAACGGCTGCCAGCATATCTTCATCGTGCACTTGCTTGAGTAGTCCTCGCGAAACAAAGACAAAGCCTCCAGGAGCAGACACAGCATTCACTTCATCTGAGTTAAGAATCGCAAAGTGGTATCCGCCAAACGTTTCTGGCTTATCAGACACAGCCGCTACAACCGCCCCCACTCGGTTAAGATATTGAGTGGCTGATTCATTCTTAGCTAACTTATATTTGGAAAGAATCGTGGCCGAAACGCCTCGGCCCAGATAGTACTCTTGCTCATCAGTAAGCGGAGTAGCTGCCTCGGCCAACTCGGAACTGGCCTTCATAATCGCATCGGCCTGCGACGAGCTTACCAGGCCAGTTGAGCTTAATAGACTTGAGCCCAGATTTGAAAAGCTGGTGTTACCAGAACATGAACTGAGCAAAATTACGCAGATAATTCCTAGAGATCTTTTCATAGCTCCCCCTTACCCCTTTAATTTGCCAGATTTCATGAAGGCAGAAAGCTCCCCGGAACTTACACGAAATCGCTCAACCTCATTGACTGAGGCATAGTTCAGGCTGCCATTTGCTGAAGCAAACTGCCTTTCAATTTCCTTGCTAAATCCCTTTCCGGCCATAACAATGTCAGCACGATCAACTTGCGCCGAAGGGCTCTTGGCACTGGCCAATACCACCTTTTTAGTCGTCAGAGCTGAAGAGTGCACAAACCCTTCAGTGCCACCCTTTGATTTTACCTTCATCCAACTTCCATCGGCGCCTGTAAGCTTCAACGTGTCGCCATAGCTCAATACCGCTAAGGTAGCAGCCCAGGCTTTGGGCTGACTGCGCAAAGCTGTGGAACGAATCTTGACGCTGACGTCCTCAGCCAAGGCTATTGACGAGCAAGCTAGCGCAGCAATACCAGCCACGGTTGCCAGCGCAAAAAAACGCGAACGAATTGGCAGCTGCATGTTGTCTTTCTCCTCGTGCAAGTGTTCAATCAGGGGTGCCGGGTTAGAAGTACGGCAGCCCTCAGTGGGCCACCCCTTTATAGCAAGGTAAAGGAGGATGCCTCAAGGGAAGAATACCCTGTGTAATCTTCGCGCAACCAAGTTGCGTCGAAGAAAACGAATACTTAAACGCTAAAATCATGCAAAACTTAAAGCGTTTAAGGTTACTTGCAGCATGGAAATGAAGGCATGACTCGCAATCACCACCAGACTGGTCACAGCAAAGCCCGCCCCAAAGTGGCAAGCGTAAAACAAGTGCTGTCTTTTGTACGCCCTCACTGGCGCCCGTTCTTGGGTGCAATGTTAGCACTAGGACTTGCCAGCGGGATTAACCTACTTTTCCCAGAAATTATAAGACGCCTTCTTAATAGCTCAAACATGCGCGTTCTGGCTGAGCACTGGGCCTTGATTGCAATGGCGCTTGTGCTGCTTTTCGCGATTCAAGGGGTAGCATTTTACTTTCGAGCCTTCCTATTTGCTATCGTTGGACAGCGCGTCGTAGCCCAACTGCGGGAGCGAATTTTTCATAACATTGTACACCGCAGCATTCAGTTCTTTGATGAAGCAAAGAGTAGCGACCTTGTCTCAAGGCTCGGCAACGATACGCAACTATTGCAAGACGCGGTTAGCATAAAGCTATCAGTAGTCATTCGTTACGCGCTACAAGTTCTAGTGGGCCTAGGCCTGATGGCTTATTTGTCAATCGGTTTAACCCTAACTACATTACTAATATTGCCATTGTTAGTTGGGTTGTCGCTGGGCTTAGCCAAAAAGTTGCGCCACTACTCAAAGCTACAGCAAACTGAGCTGGCCCAGGCTTTGACCATAGCTCAGGAAGCCTTTGAAGGGATTCGAGTCGTAAAAGCTTTCAATCGAGAGCAACACGAGGAAAAACGCTTCGACTCAACCAATAATCGTGTTCTTGGCATAGGCGCTGATAGGGCCCGTATTTCAGCTTTTTTCCAGTCTTTCGTTAGTTTCCTGCTCAACGCGGCGATAGTGTTTGTGCTCTTTTTAGGGATTCATCTTGTAGATACAAGCCGCCTGTCATTTGGAGATTTAACAGCATTTTTATTATATGGAGCCATCGTGGCTGTCTCCTTCTCACTGGTGGCTGCTGCTTTTACCGAACTTCTACAGTCCATGGGCGCAGCCGATCGCATCATTGATTTTCTGGGCAACCCCAGCGCTGACGCTTCAAAAGACATTAAGACATTATCAGATAAAATTAACTCAATTCGTTTTGATGCAGTCAGTTTTGCCTACCCCGCACGCCCAGACGTGCAAGTACTGCGCGACATATCATTCACGCTAGCCCGAGGCACAACTACCGCCATAGTCGGCCCGTCCGGGGCCGGCAAGACCTCAATCATACAACTGCTACTGGGATTTTATCAGCCTAGTAGTGGAAGCATCACACTGGATGGCACCTTGCTTTCAGCAGAAAATACAGCACAGTTCAGAGAACATGTAGCTATTGTGCCTCAAGATCAGATCCTGTTTGCCGCCTCAATCGGAGAAAATGTCCGCTATGGAAACCTCAGTGCCTCCGCTTCGGAAGTACGTGAGGCTTGCCGACAAGCTAATATCTTAGACTTCATCCTTGGATTGCCTCAGCAGTTTGACACGCCGGTTGGCGAGCGCGGAGTACAACTCAGTATGGGACAGAAGCAACGCCTAGCCATTGCTCGCGCTATTCTAAGGAACCCGCAACTTCTGATCCTAGACGAAGCTACCTCTGCTTTGGACAGTGAGAATGAACATCAGATTCAAGAGGCGCTTTCTAGAATGTTAGTAGACCGCACTGCTCTGATAATCGCCCACCGCCTCTCAACTATCCGTCGTGCACATCAGGTACTCGTAGTTTCAAATGGCAAAGTGGTTCAAGCTGGGACGCATGAGAGCCTAAGCGCACAACCGGGGCTTTATCGCCAACTTGTAGAGCGCCAAGAACTACTTTCAGATAGCCATGCCGCATAAAAAAGATAATCTTGTTCTATTATGGCCGGCAAGGGACGGATCACCGATCTACAGTAAATGGCTGCAAGGCGTAGGGAAATGCGAGTTGTCCCAATAGCGCAAGAGGTGCTTCGCTTTCTCGACTAAAGGCCTATTTTTTATCGGGTAATTTACTATTTGTTGTCTGGCCTGCCGCTGGTCGGCATTATAGCGAGTGATTACTACCGCAAGGAATTTCGCTACGGATTTCTGTCACTCGCTATAATATCGTTGCGCAAACGCCTCCGCACGCATCATATTGGGGAGGTTATTATGCCTTTCCAAGCTTTCATAATAGACGATGATCAATCTTTTAAGCGCATTGTAGAGATGCGCCTAAAATCTTTTATTCCCGAACTTTCTCTAACTCACTTTCCTAATTTGGCATCCGCCCGCGAATTTTTTAAAAGCAACAAAGACGCGCAGATTGACTTAGTCATTCTTGACCAACACCTTCCAGACGGACAGGGCATCGATTTTCTAAATGAGGGGCTGCTCCCAGATGTTGCAGTGCTTTCAATGAGCTCCGATAACTCTCCGGAAATTCCCGGTGCAGCTTTGCAGGCTGGAGCAGCTTACTTTTTAAGTAAAGTTAATGTCTCAGAGCCACTGTTCAAGCCATTAGTGCAAGGGATTATCGACCGCAATCGTTTACAGCGCGAACTTCACAAGACAAAGATGAACGGCGTGATTGTTGAAACAGTGAAGACACTAGTCGGCACATTGCGACATGAAATAAACAACCCTCTGGGCGCTGTACTCGGAGCAGCCTACTTACTGAAGACCCATCAAACAGCTTCATCAGAACAAAAGGATGCAGCAGAATTAGTAGAATCAAGTGGCAGGCGCATAAAGCATGTGCTGGATCAACTTTGCCAGGCGATCTCGATGGAACCTGTCACGAAGGCGAACCAAAAGGTATTTCACATCCCTGGCGACAAGCCCTGGGGTAAGGAATAAGCCAACTCACACTTGCGTGCACAGCCTTAACATTCCGGATTTCTCCGACCCTTACTTAGGACTCTGATTTGCTCTATCAAAACCTAGGTAACGCGGCACTGTGGACTGCTAAGCCTATAAAAGGCAAAGAACCCCTTAGGCGTCAACGCCCACTAAGCTTGATGAAGCTCGTAATCTTCGGCTATACGTTCGAGAACGGCATCAATCCCAAATTCTGGGCGCGCTTGATAGCCTTGGATAGCTTACGCTGATTGTAAGCGCTTAAGCCTGTTAGACGACGCGAAAGTATTTTTCCGCGCTCGCTGACAAACCGTGAAAGCATGATGACATCCTTGTAGTCGACTGTCTTGCTCGGATCTTCCATGAAGGGATCAATCTTCCTTCTACGGCGGAAAAGCTGCATGCGCTGAATTGGAGGAAGCGGCTCGTAGCGCTTGCCACCCTCTGCACCGGCACCACCCGCAGCACCAGCGCCACCGGTCTTCCCACGATCCTCACAAACCTTCATAGGTCTGCCGTTAAGGATCTTATTATTGAGTTCTTCAATTGCCTTCAAAGCATCCTGATCGCTTTCCATTTCAACAAAGGCAAAACCCTTTGAACGCTTTGTCTCACGGTCCGTAGCAATGACGGCGCTGATAACTGAGCCAATACCTGCGAATAGCTCGCGCAACTGGTCCTGCTGAATTTCAAAATCGAGATTACTTACAAAAAGCTTCTTGCCCATACGGATACAAAGTTCGTTACGTCCAAAGTTTTAGAGAAGACAACTCCTGGGTCCATCACGGAATCACGAGTCGTCTTGAATGCTTAAGGCGGAGCACTGTACTTGAGCGAGCTATCAAAGTCAATTGGACCTGCAGCATGTCTGCATAGGCCATGAACAGCGCAATTTTTGAGTCAATCATGGGGCTTTGGGCTTGAGAACACTGGGAATTTTATAGAAATAGAAACAACGTTAGCAATCACAACCCAGCCCATTAGCAAACTAATGCGAATTGGACAAAAATCCTCAGATATCAGCTACTTCGTTAATAATTCTATATTGACGCTCTTAGTTTAAGTAAGTAAAAGCTTTAGGTATGTTAAAGCAAGGTGCTTTTTTGTGAGTGATCACTGCACCTTATAAACACAATCGGCTGTAGTTGGGCCAAGCGTAGACACTACGAGTAGTGCATGTCTCTTAGTTTCCATACGCTCAGTTGTGACTCTTAGGTTAAAGCCCGAAGGTTTGTCGTTAAATTCCCTTGGAGATCGGTAACATATGAGCAATTCCCTTCCTGGTAATCGCTTCTCCCCAGAACGTGAAGACGATAACGAGGCTTCCTCGCCAGTCAAACCAGAACGCAATCTGCTGGCAGCAGTACTTGCGCGCGCTATTTGTGATGCTTTCGGTACTGCTCATTGCGAGCGTCATGTTGTAAGAAGCGCTCGCCAGTGGTTATTCGGAAAGCTTACCCCTAAGAAGCCATTTAGCTTCGCATGGGTAGCGCTGCACCTTGATCTTGATCCCATCTCTTTGCAGCAGAGCCTGCGCGGATATGAGAGCAAGCCTGAGGAGATTCAAGAGCGCCTATCGCTCTTACGCTAGCCTCACTGATAGGCCTTAGCTTGGCGTCGCTCAGTTCAGCAGGGCGCTAAAACAGCACTTATTTGCCCCTAGTTAGGGTAAGCCGCTTCATTGTGGTACTATTCCTGGCTTATGGATTACCAAGAATGGTATCAACAGAATTATCATGAACTTACAGGTCATGGCCTTTGGCTACGTGGGGCGGAGTTAAATCGCCTAGCACCCGAGGCCTATAGTGAGCGAGCGCTTAGGGTGCTGTTTGTTCGCCTCTCCACCTACTTTGATACAGGCTACTCATTTACTCACCAGTTTCTCTATCAAATTGCAGCCGGCCTAGATGGAGTATTCCCCGACCTTGGCTTTCTGCCACCCGCCAAAGATGCTGAGCTTTTCAAACGCGCGCGTGTTCCTTGGTTGCTGGGGACTCAAACCAAACGTGGGCCCAAGGATTTTGAAGTTGTCGGATTCTCAAATTCTATTGTCCAGGAATTGATCAACATTCCCGCCTTTCTAAAAAACAGTGGAGTATCACTTTCAAAACATGAACGTCTTAGCGATAGCTCTACACCACTTCTAATAATGGGAGGAGCCAACGCGCTATACTCCTCAGTACTGTGGAGTACTGACCCAATTGTGGATGGCATCTTCGTTGGCGAAAGCGATGTCGGCATAAAAAAGATTTTATCCACTATCCGCGATGCAAAGGCAGCCGGTAGTTCAAAACAGGACACACTTGCTGCTTTAGAAACGATCGATGGCTTCTTTCAGCCAGATCGACCACGCCCCACCCGCAAATATTTTGTACCGAACTTGGGAGAAAGTGAGGCGCTTGAAAAGGCCCCTGTTTACTACTTAGCTGATCAAGTCGGCAGTAGTCATCTTCAAATTTCTGAAGGCTGTCCGTGTTTCTGTAGTTTTTGCGCTGAGAGTTGGGATCGCAAACCCTATCGTGAGCGTCGCGCCGATCGGCTGCGTGACGTAGCTAATAAGCTGAAGGCAGCGATGGGCTTGGATGAAATTGACATCTATAGCTTTAACTTCAACATGCACTCAGACTTTTACCAGGTGTTGTGGGATTTGGTGCCGCGCTTCCGCCGCATTGGTCTTAAGAGTCAGCGTTTCGACTTACTGGCCCATGATCCTCAAATGATTGAATTTCAACATGTAATCGAAAAGGCCAGTATTACATGCGGGCTTGAGGGCATTTCCCCGCGGCTACGGCGCTATCTACACAAGAACCTTGAAGATAGCCAACTGCATGACAGTTTGACTGCGATCTTTAACTCGAAAGCCCGTGAACTTAAGGTTTTTTTAATCGCCACCGGCCTTGAAGAGGAGCAAGATTTTATTGCGCTTGGCGATCTGCTAGAGCACATAAAGTCTATCCACGAGCGCTGTCACGCAGGAACACGCATCATTTTATCCATGACCCCACTTGTGCGATTCCCCTGGACACCCCTCGAATTCGAGGATGCCTTCCCCATGAGTCACTATCAACGCATTCTCAATCGCGTGCGTGAGGTGACAGAGCAGGCTAGCCTACAATTCCGCGAATCTGCCGATTTGCCAGAATACTGGGTTTCACAGGTATTAGTGCGGGCGGCTGATACACGCGTGGGAAAGGCCCTGCTCAGCGCGCTGGCAAGTACTGATTTTGTATACTATCGAGCAGTAAGCGCCGAGTTTCAAAAGGCCCTGGAAGCCAGTCTAGTGCGGGAAGGGCTAGATCCTAGCGCTCTGCTAAACGGGCATAGCCTAGAGGAAAGCGAAACTAAACCCTGGGCGATACTGCAGACTGGAGTACGACGAGAGTTTTTGTGGGCAGAGGTTCAGCGTGCTCGAAGTTATAAAGAAATCGACTATTGCCTCGGTCGCTCATGGGTGAAATCGCAGTGCTTCCGCTGTGGCGGCTGTCCATCCAAATTTCACATACGTGACATCGTTCTTGCGCGACAGACCCGATCCTACTCACTAGATCAATTTAAGGCGCATGTGACCAAAGCGCGCGAGCAACGCCAACCAGTGTCCTTTTTAGTTCAAGCTGGTGCGGCAGCACGTGGAGTCCCACGCAAGATGTTAGCGGTGGCCCTAGCGCGGGCGCTGATGCTAGCCGACGGCGACTTGGTGGCAGGCTATCAAGGCTTTCAGAGCTCGCGCTTTGATTGTGGTGAAGAGGAAAACTGGATTATTGGTAGCGACGTGCTGACACTGCTCTGGCGCCGTGACAATCTTGAAATGCTAGTTGATCGCCTTAGCAATCCCGCATTCATCAGTAGCGTAAATGGCTTGCTTGCAAATTGGGGGACACTGCTTGGCATAGCTCCCGATAAGTGGGAACCCACTTCGATATGTATTAGCTCAACGGCAGAACCGCGTTGCGATGCCTTTCTTAAGGCGCGTGGGCTAAAGGCTACTTTTCGTCGCATAGGTGAGACAGGAAGCGTCTATGAGTTTTCCAAGGACTCAATTAAAAAGGGCATCTGCTCCAGTATTAAAATTTCTCGCGGCACCACTTTTTATACGGATGTAACTCCGGGTAAGAAATTTTCTCCTCAGGAATTCCTGAGGGAGTGCTTTAGCGCTCCTGGCAAGCATGAGTGGGTACGAGCTGTTTGTGTGGTGAATGGGGCTGAACGGGCAGCTAACAGCACACAGCCGGAAATGCATCAATGCGCGTAGCGCGCCTGGCAGGCCCAAAGACGTTGCTAACATTCCGAACAAGGAATAAATGATATACCACATAGCAACAACACAGGATTGGACCAATGCCCAAGAAAATGGCGCCTATTGGCCATCCCAACCCTCAAATTGCCCATTCATTCATTTCTCATTTGATTCACAGGTGCTAAGAACAGCCAATCGACTTTTCTATGGTCGCGTGGACCTCGTACTACTAAAAGTAGACGAGGTGCTGCTTGGTGAAGCTCTGAGGGTCGAGGCGAATGAACCAAATGGCGAGCAATTCCCGCACCTGTATCGAGCACTTCAGATATCCGAAGTCGCCGCAGTATTGGATTTCAAACCATCGAATGGTGGTAACTTTGCAGATTGGCAGCTGCAGGAGTAATAACCTCTGAAGTTCCCAACTTACTCGAGTTGCTCTGAATAGATTAGGTCTAGCTCGGAATCAACCACAGCTATACCAGCATCGACTGCCTTACTAACCTCGGGGTCAATCGACACTGCCTGATATGGTGCCTTACTAAGAAATCCACAGATTCTTTCGTCTCGATCGGACGAAGTCACACCGCCAGGGCCTATCAGTACTGGCTTTGATACGTCGGGGGTGTAGGGATCTATAATTGTGCCTGCTCCAACCCCATCCCCTGCATCAGATCCATCACTGCAACTCAATGAAGCAGCTGTAACTATGTGTCTAGGATCTCCTCCTCGACACAATACGAGCATGGCGATGCCACCTTGTTTCAGATCATTTGCTATTGTCTTACAGTCATTATCTGTAAACTTGCGTTCCGCACCCAATTGCGTGTGACAGGAAAACTCTTCCTGCACGACCTCCGTATTACAAACACAAAAGTAATCGAGAGCAGCTCGCGTGGGAGTAAGACCACCGCCAGGTTCCATTACGCCAAAGCGCTTCATACAAGCTTCGAGCCTTTTCACGGCCTCCCGCGCTGAAAGCGCCGGCTTCAAGTGCAGGCCTGTCACTCCCGTCGCGGGACCATTCAGAATGAGACCATTCACATCAGACGTTGGAGCACACTGCCTAGGACCTTGCCGAATACATTGCTGCGGCTGAGCCTGGCAAACGCTCTCAAAATTTAAGCAGCTATATGTGAAGCAAAAAATTAAGCTGACGCTCTTCAAAAGTTTATGCACGTGCGAAAAACCTTGTGGAAAAAACATAGCAGGCACTTATTTTAGGGAACAAGCTTGGCTGCTATTGTTATTGGTATAATTTGATTAGAAGGTGCGAGGAAGGCATACCTACCTGCCTCAAAATTGTTAGGCCCGCAAGGCTACTAGGATTACTCTCGGATTGGAGACTTCATCCTTGCTAATGGCCTGCATCTGCAAACCTGCAGTTCCGTGTGGCCAAGCTACCCCACTGGAGGGACATAACCGAGGGCTTATAAAACCGCTACTAGCTCTTGAAATTGGCTGAACGCTTCTCAATTGCTGCGCGTACACCTTCCTTAAACTCAGGACTACGATAGTTTTCACTTTGGCAGGATGCTTCGCGCTGCAGATATTCTTCTAGCTCGGCTTGCCCAACACGCAAGCTCTCGACCAACTGTTGGGTGGCTTGCGGACCACAGGCAGCAATATCGTCAGCGACTTTTTGAGCTTCTCGAAGTAAATCGGATGGGCTCAAAACCTGAGACACCAGGCCAAGTTTATGAGCCTCACTCGCCTCAATAACCCGGCCACTCAACATTAGTTCAGCTGCAACCGCATGCCCTACTACACGAGGGATAAAGCAAGTACCTCCCATTCCAGGATGCAGTCCGAGTTTTGTGAATGTCACGCCAAACTTTGCCCCCTCCGCTGCCAAACGCACATCGCAGGCGCAGGCCACACAAAGTCCAGCCCCAATCGCATGCCCATTAACAGCTGCGATAAGGGGCACATTGAGCTTAAATATACCTAGAAATGAATAATAGAATTTGAGCATGCGACGCTTGTTTTCCTCCGGCGACAGCTCAATTTTCTTCTCCAACATGTCCAGGTTACCACCCGCAGAAAATGCCCGACCAGCGCCAGTAATTACAATTGCCCGCGGCTTAGTAGTCGATTGAGAAAGTTTTTCGACCAGGGCAGAAAATTCGTCTGCCATCGCTTCGCCCATTGCGTTCAAATTAGTTGGATCATTTAGAGTAATACGTGCGGTGTGGCTATTTACCGATTCGAAGATGACTAGCGCCATGCGAATTCCTCATTCGTTAAGACCAATTTCATTTACCCGTACGGCATGCGGCTCGCGTACTTAGGCAACACAGGTTATACGACAGATACAAACGCGGCGGGAATGATTTTTCAAAAAAAGTCTCCCGCGCAACTAACATGCTTATGCCAAGTTCTACGGCACAACATGCACGTTTAAGCGAGAAAATAGCGGCAATAGCATGGAAGCAGCTCAAGTCATCGCTATTTTTAAGACCGCTACTATTGTTCCAAAATCAAAAATTATGCGAGAATTTCCCGACTCAGGGGACTTAATACGGATAACTGATGGCCATGCTGCATGACCTGCAATCGTTTATCGCTCTGCTGCGGCGCGAGGGCGAACTTGCGGAGATAAAAACCGAGGTGAGCCCTCACCTGGAAGCAGCCGAAATTCACCGTCGAGTCATAGCTGAGGGAGGTCCGGCGCTTCTTTTTACAAATATTCGTGGAGCACGCTTTCCACTTGTTACTAATTTATTCGGCACTCAGCGAAGAATCGAGCTTGCTTTTGGCACCCGCCCCGAACGTTTGGTTGCTGAGGCCGCGAAATTGCCTGAGGAACTACTACCGCCCAGCCTGACACGACTGTGGAGCAAACGTCACATTATCGCTGACCTGCTACGAGTGGGACTTTCTACAAAAAGCTCGGCCCCAGTAACAGAATATTCGGTAGCTCCGCGCCTTAGCGAATTGCCCCTGCTAACAACCTGGGAGAAGGATGGTGGGGCCTTTATTACTTTACCGCTTGTGTACACACAACACCCTGTTAACCAAGGGCACAATCTTGGGATGTACCGCATTCAGCGCTTTGATGATCGAACTACTGGATTGCACTGCCAAATTGGAAAAGGAGGAGGATTCCACTTGGCTGAAGCTGCGGCCTTGGGTCGAAAACTACCAGTATCTATTCACATTGGCGGCCCACCAGCTCTAATTCTATCAGCAATTGCGCCCTTGCCAGAAAATGTTCCTGAGCTCTTGCTGGCTTCATTAGTGCAAGGTCAGCGAATTACTTTGGCCAACCCTCCTGGATCGCCCCTTCCGGTCATTGGAAATGCGGAATTCGCTCTGGTTGGAGAAGTTGATCCGACTGAACGTCGACCTGAGGGACCATTCGGCGATCATTATGGTTACTATTCACTGCAGCATGACTATCCTGTTTTTCATTGCCAACGAGTCTTCCATCGGCGTAATGCCATCTGCGCAGCTACCGTTGTAGGGAAACCAAAGCAGGAGGATTTCTTCCTCGGAGACTATCTCCAGTCCCTGTTGTCTCCACTATTCCCACTAGTGATGCCATCTGTTTCAGATCTGTGGTCGTATGGTGAAACTGGCTACCACTCACTCGCCGCAGCTGTAGTCAAACAGCGCTACCAGCGGGAAAGCATGGTGTCAGCTTTCCGAATTTTGGGAGAAGGGCAACTGGCACTCACAAAGTTCCTGCTTGTAATAGATCGCCCGTGCGACCTAAAGAATTTTCGGCAAGTATTAACACACGTCCTAGAACGGGTTGATTTCAGATCAGATCTGTATGTTTTCTCCAATCTTGCTATGGATACCCTTGATTACACAGGACCAAAAGTCAACCAGGGGAGCAAAGGCGTCATGCTAGGAGTTGGCGATCCTATTAGATCCCTGCCCTCAGATTGGAAGGGTGAACTTCCCCCTGGAATGAAGCATGCCGTCGCATTTTCGCCCGGCTGCCTCGTACTCGATGGACTCTCTTACGGCGACGAGCCACTTTTAGGAGAGGTGCTTGTTAAAATGCCATGCTTTAAGAATTGGCCGCTACTAGTGCTAGTTGATGATGCCCGCGAGGCCAGCGCTTCAGTATCAAATTTTCTCTGGACTGCGTTTACCCGCTTCGAGCCAGCTGCTGATATCAAGGCACGGGATAAGCTGATAGTGCGAAATCACATCGCATTCGATTCGCCTATCCTGATCGATGCGAGGATGAAACCATGGTATCCTGAAGAGCTTGTGTGCGATCCAGCCACTGGCAGTTTAGTGTCAGCGCGTTGGCATGAATATGGCCTGAGTAAAGCTCGCTGACAAAAAAGGAGTTTCTCCACAAATCTGTTGGTCAACGCTGTCTAGGCTTCCCTCCCTTAATAAATCTGGCCTCACTATAGGCGGCCAGTCCTGGTTTCCAGTATCTCGGCATGGTCTATAGTTTGATTGTGTAGAACATTGGTCGCCACTGGATAGTAGCGGAAATTACAAACTCAATCAGAAACCAGGCCCAATTTTGTTGAGCACCGCTGGTATTTGGAACATCCAAAGGGCGACTTATTGAATCATAAGAAGATGTAGCGGGCTCTATTCCTACAAACCTTGAATACACACCCAAAATGGATGGAATACCTCTAAATACAGCTGCTCTGAGTTATTGGCGCGCCACTGGCTTTACCGACAATGACGTTGAACAGGCAGCTCGTGACTTAGACGACTACTTGGTTGTGCGCTTCACAATTGGGCCACACAGAGAAGTTACGCCAACGGTCTCAAGCAAAGTTTTCAACTCGCAGCAAGGTCACTACGTATCCGTAATCAGGTTCATCACTTGGCTAGTTAAAACCGTACCATTTGAGCTACCTCAGGGATCTTTCATCGTTCTACTGCACGACGGCTACAATGATGCGCCGACTGAAAGCTCAAAGAAGGTTCCGATTTTCGCCTTTGCCCGCACTCGTAGGTCGCACCAGGTAGTGTTAATGCCCGACACTGAGTTCATAGATACGAGTGTCTACTTAACCCAACGGCTCAAGGTTGCCGAACACAGCGCCGCAATTTCATGGTCTGCCAAGCACCCAGCACTATTTTGGCGTGGCGCTCCAAATGGAGTTTATTACTTACACGAAGGTTGGCGCACACATCCTCGTATTCGCTTGTGCCTGGAAAGCAAAAAGCTTAACAACAAAATGGTACTTGATGCTGGCTTATCCGCAATTAACGTTCCAGATGAACAGATGAAGAAGGCTATCGAGGCAGAAAATATAACGGCCAACCCTGTTCCATTCGAGCAGTTCTACAACTACAAGCACCTAATTGATGTCGATGGGGAGCATTGCACTTGGCAATCGACTTTCATGAAACTAGCTTGTGAATCTACCTTCTTAAAAGTTGAAAGCGAAAACATACAGTGGTACCACGACCAGTTGAAACCCTGGGTTAACTACATTCCTGTTCTGCCAGACCTCTCCAATTTGCAAGAAATACTGGCATGGATGGCCACGCATGACGAAAAATGCCATGAAATAGCGATTGCCGGTCAAGCCACAGCCTCGACCATCGGACTGCACGATACCGTCTACCGTTTTGCATATGACTTAGCTCAAATTCTCTCTGCACGCCGGCCAAGCTAAAAGCACTCTTGAGAAATTTTTAACTCACTCAAACCCTATTTGCAGCTAAGGTATTCGAGCTGACGCCTTGAAGCGCATACGTAAACTTTCGAGTCTTTCAGGCGTTCCTATATCAATCCAGTATTGGTTAGCGATTGATTCGCTCTGCACTCGCATGCCAACTTTACAAGCATTAAGATACGTTTCGACTATCGAGAATTCTTCCGCCTGCGACGCCATGACCTCAAAAATTGAGGGAGACAGGATCTGAATTCCGGAAAACACCACTCTGTTAACTGACTTCAAATCTCCATAGCATTCCCTCACTTTCCCTCCTACCTCCCACCCACATATCGATCCATCGGGACCAACCAACAGAAAGGAGCTCTCCTTGCCCGTAAGAGTAGCTAAAGTCGCAACGGCCTTTGTGGCACGATGTTTGGATATTAGTGCAGCCAGGTTAGCACTAGAATACACGTCACAATTGTGAACGATGAATGGCTCATTTCCATCCAAAAAAGATCTTGCTTTCTTTATCCCACCACCTGTCCCCAAAATCTTCGGTTCCTCAGAAAATTGGACCTTAATACCGAAGCTATTGCGGGCGCGTACAAGCTCCTTAATCAACTCACCCTTGTAATGTAGGTTAATTACCAAACTATCGACGCCAGCTTCTATTAAGCGCTTAGCAACGACTTCGAGCATGGTCACCCCGTCCAGCTCAACCAGAGCTTTCGGGCGGTCCTTAGTAATCTCACCGAGCCTAGTGCCAAGCCCAGCCGCTAGTATCATTCCCTTCATAAATACCAAACAAATTCAATTAATTAGCTGAATAAACTTTTCCGATCCTTCAACCCAAGCACCTACATCAAAACATATCGAGCACCCGCGTGTACGCGTCCACCGCTTTTGGGGGCCGCTGCATAGCTTACACCTGTGTAGGAAACGATGCCACGTGAACTAAACAATACCGAGAAAGCTGCCCTAACGCTTCTCTCACTCGGCAAGGCAATTGCCTCCGACGTATTGCAGCACCTTAATGAGCAGGAGGTGAAGCGTATCAGCCGCGCCTTTATGGCTGTATCTGAAGTCGATCGCGAGACTCAGATGGGTGTTATTCGTGAATTCCGAAACATGTTTAAGGCAGGCGAAACATTGCTTGTCGATGGTCGAGAATTTGCCAAGGACGTTATTTCTCAAGCCTTCGGCGATCAAGCTGGCGAAGGTCTGCTTGAGTACATAACCGGCTCTCGCAAAGAACCTATCAGCGCAATTATCTCCGACGTACCAGAGAAAATTCTAAATGGCTTCATCGCTGCCGAGCATCCGCAGACCGTGGCCTTCTTAATGACCAAGATGAATCCGGATCAGTCTGCGCAAGTACTTCAGAAAATGAATGAAGAGGCGCAAACTGATGTATTAATCCGTATAGCTAATCTAAATAACGTCAAAGGCGACGTGGTAGATGAAGTGCGCGAGGTATTACGTTCCCAGCTTCGTGGGAATGGACTGCAGGAAGAAGAGGAGATTGGTGGTCCCAAATCTGCCGCTGACATTCTTAACTTCGTTGATCGCACCAATGAAGAGCGAATTCTCACCGAAATTGAAGAGATGTATCCTGAGCTTGCGGAACAGATCCGTAACCTCATGTTTACTTTCGAGGACTGCAAGAAGATCGATGATAAGGGTGTTCAGACAGTTCTTAAGGAAGTGCCACGCGATCAACTTGTACTTGCACTCAAGACTGCCAGCGACGATCTACGCAATTTACTATTCCGCAACGTGTCGCAGCGCGCAGCTCAGATGATCAAAGAGGACCTGGAAGCCTTAGGGCCAGTCAAGCTCAAAGATGTCGAAAAAGCACAGCAAGGAATCGTGGATATCGTTCGTCGCCTAGAAGCCGAAGGCAAGATCGTCATAGGCGGTGCCGGTGCCGAGGAGCAATTCGTCTAGGACTAGTTTCAAATATGCCTGCCATGGCAATGTTTGAAAGCGATCATCACTTCGCTGGTGGCCCGCTCGAAGCAAGGGCCTATATATCGAGGTTCATGCTCTTCTTCATTATTGACGGCGGCGCTCCAAATCGTGGAAGATCAAGCCATTCAAGCCGGAGGCTATTATGTCGCAAGAAGCCCAAAATCTTTCTACATCTCAAGGTCAAAATGGCTCATGCTGCTCGGGTCAAGCCTGCGCTAAGAATGTCGCACAGGTGATCCAGCGCGCAAAGAGTATCATACTTAATCCTGTTTCAGCCTGGGAGACTATCAAGGCCGAACAATCCCAGATCGCGGATGTTTATAAAAATTATCTTTGTTATCTCGCTGCTGTTCCAGCCATTGCGATGTTTATAGGCATAGCAATCATTGGTGTGAATGTGCCATTCCTTGGCACATACCGCGCGCCGTTCTTCTCAAGTCTCATCGCTCAAGTGGTGTCTTACGGAGTAACTCTAGCTATGGTGTACGCTGTAGCCATGATTTTGGAATTTCTTGCTCCAAAATTCGGTGGAGCTGTTGATCGTACATCCGCGGTCAAGCTAGTTGCCTACTCGTTAACTCCTGCCATGGCAGCTGGAATTTTCGCAATTATGCCTTGGCTCGGCTTCTTCGTTCTGGCTGCCGCGAGCTTGTATTCGATTTACGTTTTTTATGCTGGCGTGTCGGTAATGACGAGCGTTCCAGCTGAGAGAAGGGTCGGGTTTATCGCCGTATCAGCGCTGGCAACATTTGTGCTTGGACTTATTGTAACGACGATTCAAGCTATCCTGACGCCTCAGCCTCCGACTCCAACCGCAGATGCCAAGGAAATTGAGGAGAGCATGCGGCACTTATTTGAGAAGGCGCTTCAAGGCGGCATGAAGTAGCTTTGGAGATAGCCAACAGAAGTCCAGGCGTTACTTTCAATTCTCGAAGATTCAGCTGGCATGGTATTGCGACACTTTATTAAGTGTAGCAATACTAGCGCGGCCATCAGAGCTAATTCCGCTAGACCTCCTATTCAAATAAAATGTTTAAATGGCGGAGCTCAGAGTGACCCTGTAGAATAGAGGCAAATTCCGTTCTCACTCCGCGCTCTCCGTATGTCTGCGATGGAGGTTGCCGGGATTGCGTCACGAAGGTACTAAAGGGCACCAGCGATGCCCTGAGCAGTACGGTCTCTTTAGTGGAAGATGATTTTCTTTGACTCCACCTGCGGCTCTGCTTGCTCAGGCTGAATATTCATAGCTTGAATCGAAATCCGCCCATCGAACTGGCGCATTACCTGCTCTAAGCGGGCTTTCATTTGAAGCACGCGATAGGCTCCAAAGCTTGCCAAGGCTCCTAGGCAAACAAGAAAAAGAGCCACTAAAAAAGCAACCAGGCGTGGCGCCAGAAGTACAGCCGCGCCTAACAAGCATAACAACGCACCTGGAATAAACACCAAGAAGCGCCTCCAGCGGACCCCCACCAAATTCGCCCTAAATGCCCTATAATATCGCTTTAAGTTCTGCATAAATTCATCTTTGACATCGATTGTCGATGCCGCTACCGCAAACTAATATATATTAGACTAAATAGGGCGGCAAATTATTCAAGGCTAAATTTCGGTGGTACCCAAAGCCCTAGCAGCGGTCTGCTATGCACTTAGGAACGCCCCCGCTCAGTAGCGACAGCTGGACTTTTCGGGCCTAGCAATCCAAGTACCAGCCCCGTACTGTAATTAGGAGATTTGTTCTAGAAGCTATTTAAAAAATAGCTTCTAATCGCCCCAAGGATGGCGCTACAAACGCCTTCGGCGTTTGTAGCGCCACGAAGCATGGGCACTTTGGGCCCCATGCCGAGCTCGGAGCGATTCAAAAATGGGCAGGAGCCCATTTTTGAAATGACTTGTAGTGCTCCCATAGCTTACCAAACATGCTAGTGTTTGGGAGCTTTATTGTTGAGGGCTCGCTACTATGCCAACTACACTTCCTCCAGAACTGCTATCAATCGATTTTAATTATTGGATCCTTCAAACCCTGGCGATGATGATCACAGCCTTCCTCTTACCAGGCCTACAAGTAAGTGGCCCGATTGGAGCTTTGCTTACTGTTGTCGCAATGGCTTTTGTAAACACCAAGATCTGGGACGCTGCCCTATTTTTTGCCATTCCGAATCATGTCAGTGTTCAAGCAGTAACTCTAATCATCGCCAACGGGATTATATTCTGGGTCTTGGTAAAAATTCTGCCCGGGATAGAGGTTCAAGGCGTTTTGCCAGCCTTGATTGCCCCCGTAGTATTTTCAATTTGTAACATACTAATAAATCAATACGGTAAGGATATAGATTGGCAGAAGGCGACTTCAGTCGTGCTTCGAGAAGTCAGCGAGGCCAAGACAACACTCCAACACCAGCAGCCACCCACTACCCCAAGCGCTGCGCCCACTCGCTCGCAATAAGTTATGGTGCAGCGAATCAACCCAGAGCCAGAAGGAGCGCGCCAAGCCACTGTGGTAAGCGCAAGTCGACGTTGGGTTGAGCTCCTTGATGGAGATGGCAATTTCCACAGTGCACGCTCACGCTCTAAGGCTTTGGAATTAGTGGTCGGTGACAAGGTGCTCTTTGAAGGCGCTGGGGAGCGCGCGATTGTCACAGAGATTTTACCGGCCAAGAATTGCATAGCACGTAGCTATCGTGAGCAGTCCCGGCGCATCGCTGCAAATTTAGATCGCTTATTCATAGTTACGGCAGTGGGTCCACTTTTTAACACCTATTTTGTAGATCGCTTGATCGCCGTTGCGCACTCGGAATTTATCCCCTTTACTTTAATCATCAATAAGATTGACCTAGGGCTTGATACCACTGCTCAACTAAGCGCTGTCTATCAACGTGCTGGTGTTGCAGTTCTTACTACTAGCGCTAAATCAGGCGAGAATATGCAGGCGCTTCAAGCTGCCCTGTTCGAGCCGACTTTGGAAATCATTGCCCTATGCGGTATTTCGGGGGTAGGAAAATCTACGTTATTAAACCAGCTAATACCGGGCAGCGCGGCTAAGACGGCTGAAGTTAGTAGCCGCACTGGCCAAGGGCGTCAAACTACTACCCAGTCTTACGCTTACATGTACAAGCGCTCAGAAGCGCCAAATTTATTAATCATCGATCTACCTGGCGTTCAAAGTTTCGGTGTAACACATCTTTCAAAAGAGCAAGTAGCAGATGCATTTGCCGAGATTTGTGAGCTACGGTCAGGCTGCCGTTTTGGCAATTGTAGTCACATATCTGAGGAGGAGTGCGCTATTAAATCAGCCGTAGAAGACGGAACTTTTCCTGTAACTCGCTATGTATCTTATTGTAAGATGATCGAGGAAATTGAGTCTGCCGCACGGTACTAGTGTCCTGAGGCAGTGATTTCTTGAATAATTGTAGCTTGGGACATTAGACGGCCATGGACGGCGGACAATCACGAAGTGGTTGGAGCGAGTTCGACGCAGGACAGGATGTCCGGAGTTGAACCAGCAACACCTAGTGTCCCGAGCCTCTGAACTTGTTTTTTGAACCTATTTCCGACTCGGGACACTAGGAGGGATCAAGAATTTGCTAAGTGTAATTTCCGGTAACGCTTTGCGGGAATCGGCCATAAGCTAATGATTTTGGGAAGAGTCGATAAGCAGCTAAGTCAAACTGCTAGATTTTACTGAAGCAGACTTAATTTTGACATTTTTCAATGAGTAGAATTATAAGCTGAATCTTCTAAGCATATGAATCAACTTCAACAGTCATTATTTCAAAGCGATAGCACTTCCAGTATTGGGCCAACTTGGAAGGATGTATTGGCCGGTGAACGCGAAGAAGCTTATTTTAGGGAATTGCTACAGTTTCTGGCTAAAGAACGGGCGCAAGGAAAGACTATCTATCCACCTGCCGCGGATATGTTCAATGCTATTCAGTTCACCCCCTTTGCCAGTGTTAAGGCAGTTATAATCGGCCAGGACCCCTATCACGGTCCCAACCAAGCCCATGGTCTTTGTTTCTCAGTTCGTCGCGGGATACCTCCGCCACCTTCGCTGGTAAACATATTCCAGGAACTGAAGACTGATCTTGGCTTGAGTATGCCCTCGCACGGTTGCCTAGAATCCTGGGCTCGACAGGGTGTGCTCCTATTAAATGCCGTACTTAGCGTAGAGGCTGGCAAACCGCAGTCGCATGCCAACAAGGGCTGGGAGCGTTTTACTGATAGGGTGATTCGTGAACTTAATACTAGACGAGAAGGACTAGTGTTTCTACTTTGGGGCGCTTATGCGTGGAAAAAGGGAGCCATGATCGACCGCTCTAAGCACTTAGTGCTACAAGCTCCCCACCCATCGCCGCTATCTGCCCATCGCGGCTTTTTAGGCTGTAAACACTTTTCTCAAGCAAATAAATACTTGGAATCGCGGGGAGGTTCGGGCATCGACTGGTGCCTTGAGGCTTAAACCAATTGTGCCTAGGCTGGCTCCTTGCGAAGAAGCGTCTTGTGCACCTCAAAACCCAGGCCGTCTTCAGCACAAATAATATTTACCTTGCCACCGCTTTTTAGCCGACCAAATAGTATCTCATCAGCCAATTTGTCCTTAATTTCCTTTTGCAGTAACCGCGCCATAGGACGCGCTCCAAGCAGAGGATCAAATCCACGTTGTGCCAACCAATCACGCGCCTCTGGACTCAAGGAAATTGTGACGCTTCTAGTCGCCAGTTGCAGAGCCAGCTCAGCTACACACTTGTCGACCACTAGCCTGATTACTTCCAGGGGCAACGGACTGAAGTAAACGATTTCGTCTAAGCGGTTTCTAAATTCTGGCTTAAACAGGCGCTTAATTGCTTGATCTCTGTTGGAATCACTTCGCATCTCACCAAAGCCGAGGGCAGCAGCTTTTTCCGAGCCTGCATTGGTGGTCATTATCAATATAACGTTTCTAAAATCTGCCTTCTTCCCATGAGAATCTGTTAGGCGCGCATCATCCATCACCTGCAACAGAATGCTGTAAATATCTTCATGCGCCTTCTCTATTTCATCGAAGAGGAGTACCGCGTAGGGCTGACGCCGTACCAGATCAGTCAGTTGTCCACCTTCTTCATAGCCTACATAACCGGGAGGAGCGCCTATCAAACGCGCTACCGCGTGCTTTTCCATGTACTCGCTCATGTCAAAGCGATGGAAGCTAACCCCTAGCTCCTTAGCCAGGGCCTTAGCTAACTCAGTCTTGCCAACACCTGTAGGCCCTGCGAATAGAAAACATCCCACCGGCTTAGTATCAGACTTAAGGCTAGCGCGACTGCGCTTAATGGCACGCGCGACAGCTGCAACTGCCTTATCCTGGCCAAATACCTGGCACCTTAAACGCGCTTCAAGTGACTGTAGCAACTCTGCGTCGGATTTACTTACTGACTTCACGGGCACGCGTGCGATAGCCGATACCACGGCTTCAATTTCCTTTTCAGTAATAAGTTTCTTGCGCTTCTTAGGCGATAAAATTGAATTCGTAGCACCAGCTTCATCTATAACGTCAATGGCCTTGTCAGGAAGGGCACGATCATTAATATGCTTAGCCGAGAGTTCTGCTGCAGCACGAAGGGCTGCTTCAGAATACTTAACTTGATGGTGCTCTTCAAAGCGCGCCTTCAGCCCTTTCAAGATTTCAGTTGTCTCATCGATACTAGGTTCGAATAAATCGATGGTAGAAAAGCGCCTACTTAACGCGCGATCCTTTTCAAAACTCTTCTTATAATCCTCATGGGTAGTACTTCCAACACAGCGCAACTTGCCCGACGCCAAGGCCGGCTTCAAAAGATTGGCTGCATCCATAGTTCCAGTGCCAGTTGCCCCGGCACCAACGATAGTGTGAATTTCATCAATAAACAAAATGGCATTCCCGATCTTCTTGAGCTCCTGAACAACCCCTTTTAGGCGCTCTTCAAATTCACCACGAAATTTAGTGCCAGCTATGAGCGAGCCAACACTAAGTGAAAATATGCGGGCATCCTTGAGCTGGGTCGGAACTTGGCCGGAAACCATACGAAGGGCGAGGGCATGTGCCATAGCACTCTTGCCAACACCCGGATCCCCTAGAAATAGGGGATTATTCTTCTGCCTACGGCATAATATCTTAACAGCACGTTCGATCTCCTTATCTCGGCCGATAATCGGATCCAAATCGCCGCTCCGCGCTTTCTCAGTTAAGTCCTCAGTCAAGCGCTCCAATAGCGTACCCTTGGCCGGCCTTTCCACACGATCTTGTTCATCGTCATCTTCGGATACCTGACCAGACGACTTCTCATCCTCTGAAATTTCGTCCAGGCCCATGGTTGAGCTACCATGCGAAATGCATTGAACAACATCTAATCTCGATAATCCTTGCTCCGAAAGGACAAAGGCAGCATGCGAGTCCTCTTCAGAAAAGATTGCTACTAATACATCTGGCGCGGAGACAATTTGCTTACCCGCCGAATGCATATGCACCAAAGCACGTTGCAGTACGCGCTGTACGGCTGGTGTTTGCATGGGCTCTTCATAATTTGTACGGCCTTCATGTATTTCTGAGTGCGCGACTTCTACATGGCGCTCAAAAAAAGTTTCGAGCGCTCGTTTAAGCGCAGACAAGTTAGCGCCACAACTACGGAGCACTTTCGATACCTCGTCGTTGTGGATGAGTGCGAAAAGAAGATGCTCGACACAAAAGTATGCGTGATGCCGCTTGCGCGCTTCACGGAAGGCAGCTTCTATAGCATAGGCTAAATCCGTGCTAAACATTAGGCCTCCTCCATCATGCAACGCAGGGGGTGCCCCTCTGCTTTAGCGCGATCATGTACCTGCTTAACTTTCGCCTCGGCAATTTCCTTGGGGAATACACCACATAAACCCTGACCGCGTTGATGCACATGCAACATAATCTGAACTGCTTCCGCCGGACTCTTTCTGAAAATTTGCTCAAGCACTGCTACGACAAAATCCATGGTTGAGTAGTCATCATTAAGCAGAATTACCTTAAACATCCTAGGCTGCTTCAAACGCACGTTGTCGCTGGTAATCGTGTCGGTGCCAGAATCTAGTTGCTCACGTGCCATGTTCAATAAGAACGCCTAATTAAATATAGAGCGGGCCACACATCCCTGCCGTAAGAGTATCAGCCTTTTAGGCAATAGCGCCTTCGCAAATGCCTCGGACTCGAAGTTAGATGCTACGTAAGCATTCTACTACACGCAAAAGATCTCGACCGCATGCAAAACATGCCGTCAAATTGTCTAGTAGTTTCAATTGGTTGCGTGCGAGGGTAAGAAAAAATCCCTGCCGGCCACTCCATGGATATCTCCAATTCGTAGCTGACAGGGACTAGTGGTTATAACTCGGCTTCTGAGGAAACCGAGTGTGGTTCTGCAAAGTCTCTACAACATAGTATGGCGCAAAAGAAAAAAGATGCAACATTATTGCACTAGATTTTCATAAAATATTTCCAAGCCGATTGGCAAGGCATTTCAGGCACTTATCTCGTTCGGCTCTACCCAATCGCCGCAAAACTTGGGCCTCTGCCAGCAACAATGACAGCATAACTGTGATCGAAGCCCTGCACGAATTTCTAGCGGGCGCCTTTAGGGAGAGCAGTAACATGAAGTATCTAATCACTCGACTTATTGCCTTAAGCACTGCATTAGCTATTAGTACGCAATTAGCTTGGGCTCAAACGTTTCCACTTGATGAATTACATTTGACTGCTGCCGCCGTTACCGTGATCGTTCAGCTCGATCAACAAGGCACACCAGTTATTGAAATTATTCGCCTCATGCATGAAGCACGTGAGCAACTCTGCGATCCAGACATACCCGGCCCAAAGGAACTATACCGTAATATTCTGCTTCGCCTGGCTCTTCAGCTTAGGGAGATAGAAAACGACTCTAACAATCCCACCGACCTATCACCAGAAGAAAGACTGGCAATTTGGCAGTATGCGTTTTCAACACAGGAAGACGATCATAATTGCCTAAACTGGTAATACTAGGTTGCAATCACGACCAAGGCCCACTGGAAATCTCATCGTTCGGGCAAGCGTACTGGCGCACAGCAATATTGAATAAATTGTGCACCAGCCCTGCTCAAGGCGAGTAGCAGAAGACAAATAGGCCCTAAGCACCGAGAGTAGAGTAGCGGGCATTGCACTATAGCGCTAATGCCAACCGTGCATGCCTGCTTAACAAACCTACTCATGTAGGCATATCCTAATATTTTACGATGTCTAGATATCCCTTATTTTCCGCTGGGTTTACTATTTTCTACGGCTCGACTTGGCTTTTCCAAGATCTCGCTCGCCCTTAGCGAATGATTTTTTATCAAAAATCATTCGCTAAGGGTTTACTATATTGCTCACAAAGGGAGCCAGGATTACCCTAATCACGTGGTAATCCGTGCCTTCCCTTCAGTAGATCAAGCCGACGAGTCTGGGCTTCTTGCCATCGGCGGAGACCTAGAAGTAGCTTCATTGGTTTTGGCATACCGTAGTGGGATTTTCCCCTGGCCTTTCGACGAAGCACACCTAACCTGGTTCTCACCACCCAAGCGCGCCATTCTATGCTTTGACGAGCTTCACATCTCTCGCAGCTTACACAAATTTAGGCGCACTACCAGCTGGAAGGTCCTATTTGATGTTGATTTCCACGCAGTGATTTTACGCTGTGCAGAATTGAAGAATCGAGGCCGCCAAGGCGGAACATGGATTACTCCGGACATTGTTTCCGCATACTGTGACATGCATGCCGCCGGCTACGCCCACAGCGTGGAATGTTACGATGGAAGTAAACTTATAGGGGGGCTGTATGGAGTATGTATCGGCTCTATGTTCGCTGCAGAATCTAGTTTTTATCGCGAGTCGAATGCCTCAAAGCTAGCCTTGTGCGAACTAGTGCTGTACCTAAAGCAACATGGATTTACATGGCTCGACTGCCAACAGCTTACACCATTCTCCAAAGGCTTCGGTGCCAAAGAAATTTCCCGGAAACAATTCATTGATCTACTCAACAAGGCTACTAGCAAACCTAGCTCCGCCTTTGAAAACAGCAAAAGCACCTAGGCCAAGCGGTAACTGACTTGAATTATCAACAGCCCAGGACTGACTGTAGCTTGTTCTTGAGCAGCGCTAGAACAAGCTGCCAAACCGGAACACTACTACCGATAATGTTAACTCTGCCTACAATACGATGGGGATTAAAATTGACGCTCAAGTAGCTTAAAGTCATGGTACTTCTCTTTACGCGTTTCCCAGTAACTTTCCACATCCGACTTATAGGAGAGGTCCATAACCTTCTTGCCAGCTAATTTTAGAGCTAGCGCCAAGGGAATCATAGCCAACATCCAGCCTAACGACAGCAACAGCGTGGTCATAATAACGCCCAGCCCCATAGCGAGCGTCATCCAAGCTTTCCAAACAGGATGCAAAATGCGCGGCCTGCGGTAGCCTGCCAAGAGCATGAAGAAGCCAGTAAGCAATAAGGAGCAAACGGTCGCGAGCGAGCCATGCTTCCAAGCCACAACCCCGGCGATAATCGTAAGCACCAACGTCATTACACATGCAAATTCACGCACGTGAATACGCAACGTCTTACCCATCCATCGTTCGTCGAGAAAATCCGGCTCGTCCGTATTTTCTTGATAGTTCGGATTTGTAATCACGCTAAGCTCTAGTCGAGTTCGAATTTGCTCTGCCAATTTTCCTTGTCCTGCCACTTCGGCTGAGCCTCCTTAAGCATCAAACAGTTGTTAACAACGAGACAGTCAATTTCCGTACGCATGAAGCATGTATATGCATCAGTAGGCGTACACACGATTGGCTCGCCGCGAACGTTAAAACTAGTATTTACCAAAACTGAACAACCGGTCTTCTTCTTAAAGGCCGCAAGGAGCTTGTAAAAGGTAGGATGCTCATCCTTTGACACGGTTTGAATGCGCGCTGAATAGTCGACGTGCGTCACCGCCGGTATGTCCGAGCGCGGCACATTAAGTTTTGCGATTCCAAATAGCTTTTCTTGCTCCGCCGTCATCTGCTTGCGGCGCTCTTTACGCACAGGAGCCACCAAGAGCATATAAGGCGAGTCGCAGTCTAATTCAAAATATTCTGAAACATGCTCCCGCATTACAGCTGGAGCAAAAGGACGGAAGGATTCACGGAATTTTATCTTTAGATTCATCTTCGATTGCATGGAAGGCGATCGAGCATCACCAATGATACTGCGATTTCCCAAGGCGCGCGGCCCAAACTCCATGCGCCCTTGGAACCACCCAACAACCTTCTCATTGGCCAGCATGTCAGCCACGCTGGTAAATAAACCATCGTCATTGAGGCGCTTGTACACAGCACCGCACTTCTTAAGTTGCTGCTCCGTTTCTTCGTTGCTAAAGGCTGGCCCAAGCAAAGAGGCACTTTGCAAGTCGTGCACATTATCAACTTTACGCTGATTATTGAGGTAACCATACCAAACACACAGCGCTGCGCCCAAAGCGCCCCCTGCATCACCGGCCGCCGGCTGAATCCAAATGTTCTTAAACGGCCCTTCACGCAACAATCGGCCATTTCCAACACAGTTCAAAGCTACTCCACCCGCCATGCACAGATTAGTCAGCCCTGACTCACGGTGAAGGAAACGGGCCTGCCGCAACATACACTCCTCCACTACCTCTTGAATGGAACGAGCCAAGTCCATCTCGCGCTGCGTCAATGGAGTCTCAGGTTTACGACGCGGGCCACCAAAGAGGTCCGCAAATTGGTCGTTGGTCATGTGCAGCTCGGACATGTAACTGAAATAACGCAAATTCAGGTGGAACGAGCCATCTTCCTTAAGGTCGATAAGATTATCGTAAATCGTCTGCACGTACTTTGGCTCGCCATAAGGAGCGAGCCCCATCACTTTGTACTCACCGGAATTTACCTTAAAGCCGGTAAAATAAGTGAAGGCCGAATATAGCAACCCAAGCGAATGGGGAAACTTTATGTCTTTGATTAGAGAAAATTGATTACCCTTCCCAACTCCCAGGCTGTTTGTGGTCCACTCACCAACCCCGTCTATGGTCAGAATCGCTGCTTCCTGAAAGGGCGATGGATAATATGCGCTACCAGCATGGCTTTGATGGTGCTCAGTGAAAAGAATTTCCCCATCGTAGTTAAGCTCTCGCTTTATTGTATCTGGAATCCATAGCTTCTGCTTAAGCCACAAGGGCATCGCCTTAGCATAAGATGTAAAACCCTTCGGGGCAGTTGTAAGATAAGTCTCCAGCAGACGCTCAAATTTAAGCACCGGTTTGTCGTAAAAAACTACGTAGTCGAGTTGATCAACGCTCAACCCAGCTTGCTTCAAACAAAACTCACAAGCCTTGTTGGGAAACTCATAGTCATGCTTCTTGCGCGTAAACCGCTCTTCCTGCGCAGCGGCAACTATACGCCCGTCCTGCACGAGACAGGCTGCGCTGTCGTGATAAAAAGCAGAAATACCAAGAATATTCATAGGCCATCCTCAAGTGGTCTCAACAGACGCAAGTGCCGGAAAACAATACACTATCCATCCGAAGAGGTCGAGACAAGCGCTTTACAAGTTACCAGCCTAACTGCCTCAATCGCCTGACAAATTGAAAATAAAGCGCTATCACTATTAAATTACTAAACTGGCCCCGAGCGTAGCTTTAGATAGGAATAGGTGAAGGGCATATCCCTGATGAAGTCAGTCCCTAAATGACCTCATTCGCATAAAGTAGCTATATATGCATAATGCATAATTTTGGGTTACACAAAAATCGTTGCTAATGAGAATACTCCAACCCAACAAACTTGCCATATGACAACAACTAATCAGCGCGCAAAGGTTTCAGCATTTGTAATCTGCTTCAATGAGCAGAACAATATTCGCCGCTGTCTAGAAAGCCTTCGTTGGTGCGATGAAATTGTGATAGTCGATAGCGGATCGACTGATAATACGCTGTCGATTTGTCGGGAATTCACCGACCGCGTCTTTTCCCGCGCCTGGCCAGGCCACCGGGAGCAAAAGCGATACGCGCTCTCACTCTGCACACATGAATGGATCCTAAATATTGATGCCGATGAGGTTATTGATGACGAGCTGCGCAGCGCTATCCAACTTGCGCTCCAAAATGATGATAGCGCGGGCGTTAACGGCTACTATCTTAATCGAGTGGTGTTTCACCTGGGCAAGTGGTGGCGGAAGGGCGGCTGGTATCCAGAATATCGGCTACGCTTTTGCAGGCGCTCAGTAACAACCTGGGGAGGGCTGGACCCTCACGAGAAAGCTTGCGTTACTGGCCCAACCAAACGGCTTCCTGGTGAAATCCAACACTTTTCTTACCCGGATCTCTCTGGCCAAGTGCACTCACTCAATCGCTTAAGCTCTGCAGCTGCTAAAGCCATGTGGGCAGACGGCCAACGCACATCTTTCATAAAAATATTCACACGCCCAATAGCGCGCTTTGTGAAATTCTATTTCCTGCGAAAAGGATTCCTTGAGGGATTCGAAGGCTTTGTTGTCGCGATACTTGAGGCGTACTATGCCTTCCTTAAATACGTGAAGGTCTGGGAAATAGAACGCGCTAATACTAATGTTCAAAGCTGAATATCGGGCTGAGAGGATTTGAACCTCCGACCTCTCCAGCCTCGGGTCTCGACGCTCGCCTCGAGTCCTCTCACGCATTTGATTGCGCACGCTCCGCGTACGCTACAAATGCGTCCCCAAGGGAACGCGCTTCCTTCGCGCTTGCTCGGCAAATATTGGAGTATCGGGCTGAGAGGATTTGAACCTCCGACCTCTCCCACCCCAAGGGAACGCGCTACCAGTCTGCGCTACAGCCCGTTACATGATGGCCACGAACATTCTTTGACGCTTGGGGTCATAGTCGCCAAGTCTACAGCCACTTATGCTTATAGGCTAATTAGCCGTCGGCTGCAAAAAAAGACTACTACGACTAAGCCATTAGCTGCAAATCCGGGGTATGTTTACAGAGCAGTAATATATGATTACAATATGCGCCTAATTTACGGTAAGGGCCCATAGCTCAGCTGGGAGAGCGCAACACTGGCAGTGTTGAGGTCAGCGGTTCGATCCCGCTTGGGTCCAGACTTCGTCCCCTCTGTGATTAGTCTGAACAAGCCAAGTTAAATCTAGTGCCACAAACGAGACACCGGTTCTAATTTGGAGCGTCCTACAAACCTTCCCACCTCCTAGCCATCACAAATATATCGATTGAGGTTGAATAATTCACATTCCTAAGCCGCCCCATCTCACCTATACTCTGCTCAGCTATGAACCAGCCTCCATCCATCGATTTCAACAGCGAACAAAGCTGGAGCATGGCCCGGCGACATGCCGCATTCCTCAGCCCAATTCCCTCATCGGTCTCCTTAGCTGTCCATGCCCTGTGGAACAATCATTGCAACGGCAAACGTACCGACGGTGTACTCGAAATTTGGCCGGATAGCTTTACGGCTCTGCGCCGAGTTGATCGCACAGCGAAGCTTAAAACACCAATATACTTTGCCGCTCAAACGCTCTTCCCGGACGCGTTCGATTCGATGCAAGAGGATGACACATCAGACGCACTGTTACGGATACTAGGACCCGGACTTTTTGCCACATTCTTGGCTATGGTTTACATGCAACGCCGACTAAATAAGGTCTGCGAAGCTACAGAATGGGAAACTCTATCTAAAGAGCTGATTCTCAACATGGAACTTGGGTACATCGCAGGCCAAGGCATACCAAAGCTAACTGCTGCGCTGGGCACACTGCTAGGCGGAATTCGGTATGCAGCTCTTGCAACTTTTCTAATTCGTAGCCCTGACATTTATAGCAAGTACCGCAATCGCATGAAAAAGAAGTTCGACTTCTTCTACGAGCATCAACAGTGGGGCTGCGATCACTCCCAAATTTCTGCTTTTTTGGTTAAGGAATTAGGTTTTACTAAAGACATTATCGAGGTAGCGAAAGTACTTCGTAGATCACCCTCTTCAGGCGAGGCACTTTCTCCAGAAATGAAAACTTGGCATGCCGGTTTGTGCTGGATCGATGGAATCAAGGAAGGGAAAATTCCGCCCGAGGAAAAAGAGGCTGTCGATACATTAAAAGCAACATCCGCAGAAATCGCAGCGGTACGTTCAGGGACTGAAAAGCTCTTCAAAGAGGGCGCAACCTTCACCTGGATGCTCAGGAAGCTTGGCGGCGAGGAAAAAGCTGAGGGCGAAGAAGCATAAATTGACCAATCGCTCAGCAACTTGCACACATCACGAATCATTTTTCCCACAAGTGATTTTCTGGAACATCGAGACAATGCTGCACCAGCAAGACCTTGCACTTTAGGTTCCAAAAATTCAAACGTAGCAATCTTTAGTCAGATTTATTGGGGCTATTTAACACGCCTTAGTATCTCATCCCGGAAAAGAAGAGCCCCCTGCCCACTAATGTGATTGTCGTCATGATACATAACGGTGAGCCCCAACATCGCGTGACACCTTAAGTCGCCACACAACAGGTCAGCTGGATCAAGTATATCAACACTACTACCCCTGCTAGCTGCACTGCGCATACCCTCTCGCAAGAGTTCATCCGTAAACACCTCGTGTTGTCGATGTTCTGCCAAAGTTGGCTCAAAATTCATTCTGTCTCGCATGAATCCAACATCAATTGTTGTTTTTAGAATTGGCATGCCGAGAACTACCGTCAACGGAGCCACTTCTGCCAATCTCTCAATTGTTGCAGGAAGTTGTTGGCTGAGAGCAATATTCGTAGTGGCTAGACTTGCCATCGCGTCGCTTTCAGAGGCTAAAAAGTGCGTGGCAGGCTGTAGTACTCCGTTAACTAGCCACCCATAATGATATAAACTCCAACGCGCTACTACAAAAAGCTTCTCAGGCGCTATGCGTTGTATCGACCCAAAAATTTCCGCTGCTGTTTCTGGTGTTTCACAATTCTTTGCATCCGATACTCCATCCGTACGACGAACATTCAAAATTGGAGGGCAGCCACGCACAGAAAACAGCAAAATCCGCTTCTGTAACCGTCGTCCAGCTTCAAAAAAAGCTGGGGCCCAAGCATCCGCATGTGAGTCCCCCCAAATAACTATTGTACGTGGATTGCTGGTATCACCATAACTCGAACAAAAATGGGAGGCGCGCGGAGTGATCCGAGCGTCGTAATCACATCCAGATAAAGGGTATTCTTGACGTACGGCATCTTCGACACGATGGCGTTCAATTATGGCGCGTTCAGCGACAGTTGTTATCACGCGGTCCGGTAGGCCATCCCGCTCATGGACAAACCACCCCAAACAACCGGTTGCAAACATAGCGAAAACTAAACCAAGCACGGCATATACAACCGACCCAGGCGATCTCAGGCTTCGAAATGGAAATTCAAGGAAGCGGTATGTAAACCACGATGTAATGAAGCTACTAGCAAGAATCAGCAGGATGATAGAACTAGTGAGATTACCGACTAAGATAATGCGAGCAAAGGACAGCAGCATCCAATGCCACAAATATAAAGAGTAACTCATCAACCCAATCTGCCGGAGCGGGCCACGAGCAAGCATACTGCGATTAATCCAGCTTTCTGGCCCAGCCATAATTACACAGGCAGAAGCACACACCGGTACCATAGCTGCTAAGCCTGGGAACGCTGTCTCTCGGGTATAGCAGGCGCTAACTACAGCAAGAACCGCTATGCCCAAAGCAGAAAGTAATGTTCGAGTGGTGACTGTCAGACTAACTAGACCTATAGATTTAGCGCTCCGATTTTTTTTACAAGCCGGTCGCCAGCCCCGTTCATTAATGAGAACTAATCCGCCTGCAACAAGCTCCCAAAGCCGCATCTGAGGCAAATAAAATGCAGTAACTCTATCATCAATCACCGCATAGGCTGACCACGCTAGTGAACAAACGCCGATTAACGCTAATCCGCCAAATGCACACCTTCCAAGCCGCCAGAATATCCACACTATAAAAGGGTAGAATATGTAGAATTGCTCTTCGATTCCTAAAGACCACAAATGCAAAAGCGGTTTAAGCTCAGACGCAATATCAAAGTACCCACTCTCCTTCCATAACATGAAGTTCTGCACAAATATGGTGCTTGTTGCGGTGTGCAAACCAAGCCGACTATATTCTTCAGGGATTAACCAAAACCACCCGAAACAAAGTCCAGCCAACAGCAACGCCAGTAGTGCCGGAAAAATTCTTAGGATTCTTCTTTTATAGAAGGACCAGAAGGAAAATCTACCCGCTTCAAGTGCTGAGAGTATGACTCCGCTTATCAAATAACCGGACACGACGAAAAATACATCCACGCCAACGAATCCACCCGGCACCACAGCTGGAAAGGCGTGATATGCAACTACCATTAGCACTGCGAAAGCGCGCAATCCGTCTATATCGGAGCGATATCCTGAGTTATTGAGCTTCGGCGAAGGCCAAAAGTCCATGAGATTAATTTAAAACGTTGCGCAACAAATTGTAGCTAATTGCTTTATATCACTTAAAATGCAAGCACATCAAAAAATTTACGGGTGAGTAAACACTGCATTCCTTAAATCTCACCTTTATATACCTGAAGCACCCCTTCCGGGATAACAACACTACCGATCGACTCTGCAGCTACTCGCTGCGGACATCCAGACAACTGATCTTTCATTTCCACCATGATAGTCGTCTTACCAACAAGTTCCCTGCGCTCCGGAGTGCAACTGGTATTCCAAAATGTGTATCTAATATTAGGGGAAAAGTAGGTTGCTTCGTCCGCTAACGAAAGGAAGAAATCCTTCGTGGAAGGGGAAAAGATTAGTGCCATTTCACCCAACAAATTATGCTTCGCTAGCCAGTCGAGTAAGAGATAGTGGCGGTTGGCAAACTTTTCATCCTGAAAATGGCGTACCTTTTTGATGCCATCATCTGTAAAGAATACGCCACTGGCCAATGCTAGCGGGATAAGCAAGACACGAATATTTTCCATTTGCGACAGCATCACGCTGAGACCGCCTAGCAACACAGGCCAAATTACAAGCGCGCGGTGGACTGCAAACTCAGCTGGCGGATTGGCATAACCTGGTGAAACAACTGAGATTATAATCGTCGCCACACTCCATACCAGCACTGCCCAGCCAAGCATCAGGCCCGCGATAGTTTGCCCCCCACTGTTCACATTCGGCACGTCGGCTCCTCTTTGCTTAAAAAGCCCAACCAACCAGCACAATGTATAGATCCATAACCAAGTTACAAACACAGCGCTCATAATCTTGAGAGGGATATTGAACAGCGCTAGCTCCTGCCAGGGATTGGCAAATACCGACCAAAGCACATCCAGCTTTTCAGATACCGACACACTGCCTGCATGACGTGGAAATAAAATTACATCGATCCGAAACACAAACGAGACAGCGACGGCACAAAGCACCATCGCCAAGTTCAAGCAGTAGCGCCACCTCTGGCCACCAAAGTTAATATAGCAGGCGATCAGTAGCGCCAGCGCACCCAAAGGAAGTAGGGCCAAAGCTGGGGTATAGGCGAATGTAGCATGGTAGAGACCTAAACTAGTAAGCGCCAACCATCGATTCGACCGCTCACGATATAATCTCAACGCGAACCCAACTACAATAAAGCCAAAGGCGATTGGATAGATGGACTGCTCAAAGTTCAAAAGTTGATAGCGAAAGAAGTAGCTCTGAAAGGTGCTAACAATTAGAGCGGCTGCACTTACATCTCCGAGTACTTGTGAGTTGAACAGGCCAAGCATGCCACGCGCCATGGCAAGTAGCCCCACTAATAGATAAAGTACCTGTCCAATATTTAAGGACAGTGCTGAACGACCAAAAAATATAGTGGGAAGAGCGGGGACAAAATACTGTCGTGCGGGATATCCGAGGAAGCAGTCTTCCTGAACTCCCGTATGAGGCCAGGCAGTAAGCTTTTCAAGAGCACAGCCCAGTTGCTGAGTGGACTCATGGCTAACATTGGCTGGATTTTGCGCGAGCCACACAAAAGCAGTAGCTATCGCGACAATCGCAAGAGTTGTTAACGGAGCCTTCTTAATTTGGCGAAGACCTTCCTTAGGACAAATGGCTGCTCGCGCTATATAGGCAAAAGAAACAAACCAAATAGACAGAACTAGCGTGCCCAGCTTAGGAATTACCAGCATCAGCAGGTCACTAAGAGTAAGCAGAAACAGGACTACCTCTTCCGCAGTCCAGCGCCTCTTCTCAATTAAATTCTTCTCATTCATATCTCTAACATTATTCTGAACACTATCCATTAGGATAGAGCACTCATTCGCCACCGGACATGCTAAGCAGCTGGGTTAGAGTCAGCGGCCTAGCAACTCCCTTTGCTGTCATGAAAACTCTTCGTAGCGCGTCGCGTGAGAGATGCTTTTCATTTTCGAACAGCAGGACACGTGGTCGATCGTGTACAGTAAAACTCTCATCCGCCAGCGTATCGTCGAAAATGATTGGTCCTAGGCGAGGCCTTACCGTAAATGAGCGTTTGAGTGAGTACCCAAATTGACCAGAAAAAATTAATTGAAGTACTGTGTTTGCATCTGGATAAATGTGAGTCACGGGGAACAAGCTGCGAATTATACGAGGCGTTGGGATTATTAGATAATCTCCCTCTTCAAGCAGCTCCAAAATCCGTGGAACAGGATCTTTAAGATCATTTTCCAAGTATAGAGGTAGTTCATACTTAGCTGGATCCATCTCATAATGTGGCGGCGCAGGCAGGTCCCCACAACGCGGAAGATTACTGTCCCAGGGAATTTGCAGGATCTTGGCGCCCTCAGGAACATTTGCACAGATCCAGTGTGAAGCCACCTCGAAAGAATGTGGCTTAAGATAAAGCAGACTTAGTGCTGCGCCATGACTAACACCGACAAAAACAATGCCTGCCAGTACAATTCTTTCAAGCATCCTCACATTACTCTCAGGCCAGGAACTTGGCAGCGCTCTACTAATGCACAGCACCAGCTGATTGGCGCCGAATGCAGCATAACAGGTGAACAGTGGAATAAGCGGTAAATAGTAACGCGAGAACTTTACAACAGAGCTGCTAGTACTAATAAAGTATGGCAAAGCCCATAACAGAGGGAGAACTAACCGCCAACTAGGTTCGCTTCTCGCCCTAAAAATCGAAGCGATGAGACCTACTAATGCTAGTACAGAAACAAGCGGGCCAAGTGTGTAGGAATAGAACTGCTGCAGCGGATACAACAAAGCGGGTGTGCCGAGGTACTGAAAGTTCCAAGTTGTCAGCCCCAGCCCACGCACCATCTCGAACTGTCCGCCAACATCAAAAATAAATTTATCGAGATGTAAGAACACGTAGGGTTGAAAAACGAATGTGCATACACCTGTCAACAAAAATAACATGCCAGCAGAGCGAAGTTGCTTAGCAAAACCATAGTCCTGCCCGACCGGCCTCAACATGAAAGGTCCAACCAAAATGAGCGGGACTAACATCACCGCACTAATCTTTGTCGCCAGACCAGCTGCACAAAAGATCGAAGTGAGGACGAGATGTAGTTTCTTACCACTCTGCAGTGCAGCTACAGAACATGCCAGCGCCGCCGTGGTCCACAACGTCAACAAATTATCCGGTGTATAAAAGTGTGACAGTTGAATGTGCAGCGGATTTAAAGCCAATAACAAACCAGCCAGAAAAGCGATGACTATGCTGGAGAAGAGATTATAGGCCAACGCGGCAGCAGCCACTACGCAGAGACTACCGAGCAACGCCGATACGATGCGTCCGACTATTGACCAATCCTCATAGCTTGACAGTTGCGCACCGAATAATCGTGCGATAGCACCTGTCCCTGCTGGAATGTAGTAAGTTAGACTCCCGTATACGAAGCTTCTAGGTTCAAGCGCAGATAGGGACAATGCTGCCGCATCAGATAACACGCTGCCTTCATCATTATTGAAGCCAACCCCATGAAATAACCCTGTCAGTCGTGCTGCAATAGCAAGAAGGAAAGCTACAAGCCCAATCAGCAATCTCAATTTACGTTGTGTGGCCATGCCTACTGTATTGTTTAACTGTACAGCGCGCCCATGCATAGCACCTATCTCACAGCTAATTTATAGGGTAGAAGTTACTGTCAGTAGCATGCGTCGACTCTATTATATCTTAATTTCCATCATCTTCTTCTGCGCCGCCTTCTGGGCTTATTACTTAACATTGAAGAGCAGCAGCATTGCAATCTTTCCGTATGAATATCGCCCAGGAGGCACATTTGCATACAATAGCCTGCCGCAGTTGCAAAACTTCAGGTTTACCTACATGGACCTTATCAATGAAGGAAGTCCCATAAATGCATATACTCAATTTGTTCTAACTTCCATATTTGGAAACTCATTCTACCTCCGATTTGTGTGTAGTGCAGTCTTTGTCGCCCTGGCTGTATCAATCTTCAGTTCGCTGGCTATTGGTCTATTTGGTATCTCGTATGGTCTATTAACCTTTGCACTCCTAGCGACGAATCGATGGATAATAGTAAGCGCTACTACTGGAACGAATTTGGCACCTGCTCTGCTGCTAGCAGTCCTTGGAATACTCGTAGTTCAAAAGGTTTATCAGCACCATCGGCAAGAGCGCACTTGCTCCGCTGCTATACCATTTATACTCCACTTGTGGCTCTCGCTTTGTGTTGGGTGTGTGCTGCTGGGTGGATTTCTAACCTATGCCATCGTCAAGGCTACAGCACTATTGGTACTTGTCACCTCTATCATTCTAATAGTTAGCAGCAGGCGTCAGCTAGGACTTTTTAAAAGACTAGTGCTGTTAGCCGCTATAGTGCTCCCAATTCTTGCCTATAGCTCATACGTTTATAATTTCGATTTCGCCCTAGCCTACCAAGACCTCAGGCATAATAGTTATAACCTTCCGCACACCAGACTTGAGACTACTCCGGTAGATAGGTTCCAGTCCATCGAGAACACATACTCACCAGATATTCCGATTATCTTTGGATTTATATCGCACTATCAGACAGCGGATAGAGGCGAAGAGTTAGTGTATTGGGTGCGCAGCCCGGCCGAGCTTGCACAGGCAATGCTGCGGTACATACAGATAATTGCGCACGAGGCCCCGGGGCGCTTCCCAGGTCCTGAATTCCTTTTCTACTTATCCGTACTTGGGATTGTGTCTTTCCTTTTTGTCCAGTCCAACCTGAGCACAGTCGGCAAATTATTTGTTGCACTTATATTGCCGGGCGCCTTGATTGCGCCGTATTTAATTGTACCATCAGCGGTTGAATTCCGTAGAGGTTATCTAGTGTTACCGATGCTGGCATTCTTTGCAGCTTATGTACCCGCAAAGCTAATCAGTCGTATATGCTGCCAGAACAAGTTTGCTGAACTAGTTACGTCAGCAGGAGCTATGGCTCTCATTTGCGCGTATATGTGGCCAAGTGAAAACGCTTACTTGAAAGCTAAGAAGTTCGACATCGGAATGCAGGTCCCCTGCTGTGAAATTCCAATTACCGATCTGATCAATAATGAGCAGGTATCATTACTTGAACTCACCTCACAGTCGCCACTTTTCATACTCAACGAATACCAGCGGCATTGTACAGAGAAAATACGACCGACCGATGAATTCTCTGACATTTTAAAAAATGTTTCCTATTCTGTTGATAGGATTACGGATGCGAAGTCTATAGAGGCAAATCTGCCACTCTTAAATACCAGTAAGTTCCTGATCGCTGAATGTGGCTTTTTTACCAGCACTCGTGAGCGTAACCCTCTCTGCACGGCAAAGGACCAGTTGCGGCTAAAATCAGGCAAGCAGCTGAGCTGGGGGTTCGAACTCAACAACTATGCCAGCCAGAGCGGATCTATATTGCGCGTATTTAAGGTGATCCATTAGCGGGCGGTGCTACTTAGTATATACTGAATTTCCCCTGCTTTCATTAAGTGCCTAAGCTGTGGTCCTACTATAACTAGTTAATCCGCTCCCGAACTGCGTGGGAACCAGGGCCGATTGAAGAGTGCTTTCTTTTCACGTTGTAGTATCCTGAGTCAGTGCTTTCATGAATAATTGTAGCTACGGACACTAGCCGGCCTTCGATGGCCAGACAATCACGAAGTGGTTGGCGCGACGCGGAGCTGGGGTTCGCACTTACCATAGGCTTTAACTATCTGAATTATTTAAGTCAAAATCTCCACAATAACGTGAGTAGGAAATTTTGAGTTGCGTCACTTAATGACACGAGGGAAAGCGCGTTGTTATTTTCGCATAGGAATCTTTTGTTTGATATAAAGCCGTGAAGACGCGATCGATGATCTTTAAGCGTTGACCTACGTTGCTGACTTGGAGGAGTTGTGATCTCCAGCCTGCTTTTAATGTCAGTACTCTCAACGCCTTCAACTTTGGGCGCGTGGAAGAAACGTTCTGCTACGGCTTGGTCGTAGACTCCCCGTTGCCATAAAGGAACCTCCACCTGGTAACATTTGAATTGTCTAAGAAACACACCAGGGGAGGAACCAAAAGAATGTGCAGTTGGCATCACACCACCCTAGGACTGTCTTTCTTAGAATTGCCGTCCCGATTTTGAACGCTGCAATGATTTGGGGTTTCCTACCATGTTGAATAAACCACTGTGCTCTTAACATAACGCGTACCGATTGAACAACAAGCAACTCATCGTATATATTGGCAAATTCGGCCTCGTAGACAAATGTTCGAAAAATCGTACAATACAAACATGTCTCGATCAGTCCTAACATTTCTATGCTCTCAGCCCGTGATGCAATTAATTAGAGGGTTAATTAACGCAACAAGACCGCGACATCTGCGAGAACTTGCTTATCAGCACTCCTTGTCGCCCTCAGGAGTGTCAGACATCATTCGCCGATTAAGAAAGGCCGGTATTCTAAACGAGATTCGTCAAGGCAACCGGCGCTGCTTTTCGTTGCGGCTGCCACCGACTGAACTCGATTGTCTTCGAACATTTTTTAGAACTTTTGAGAACGCGATGATCGAGCAAAGGAGCGCCAGATTTAGCGCAAATGCAGCCAAGAAGCTTGAATGGATGGATGAAGCATACAAGTTCTACCGGGGAGTACGGAAGATCCACCATGACTCCGCTTAGAACCCTCAAGCAAGCCGTAAAAATTTTCGAGAAGCGCGGCCACAAATACTGTCTTGTGGGCGGCCATGCGGCAAGCCTATACCGCTCCCAGGAACGTCTGACCAGGGATGTCGATTTTGCGCTTTTGGCAGAACCTCCTGCTAACTCCAGAGAGCTGGCGGAGAAAATTATAGTGGAGCTGGGCCTCACCCCAATGGTAGGTTTTATTCCACTCGGCCCTCAAGAACGCGCGCGCAAGGCAGTATGCTTGATAACCTCAACCCCGGCGCGCGGCGAGACGAATGGCATTATTGATATACTCCTACCCGAACTTCCGTGGCTAAGTCGCGCGGTTGAGAGGTCTCAACACAATAGAATCGATCTTGGATTTGCCCGAGTTCCGGTGATCACCCCGGAGGACCTTGTCCTAGCCAAGTGTTATGCCCTCAATAATTCCCCAGATAGGTTTCAGGACTTGGATGACCTGAAGGAAATATTTTTGACCCAAAAGGATATAGATTTAAGTTATGTTAACGAAAATCTGATTAGACTTGATATTACTATTCCGGATCCTATACGGAAGTTCGTGCCAAAATTAAAAATTTAAGTGATATGTGGCTTGACCGGCACATTTTCTCAGAGGCTACGTGGGGCCCAAAGTCGCATTCTCTAAGACCTACATGATTGGGGGTATGGGTATCACATCCTGTGACTGCGCCGCCCTAACTAGCTCATTTGCTTATAATATGTAAAACTATTACATTGGTAACCGGAACTTGAGCTGGGCTCCTTAGCTGCTGGCAAGACAATTGCTATCGCAGTAGTCCAGTTTGTAAGTTCACTTGAAATGGTGGTGGTATGAATCTGTTTCGCCCAGAGTCTTCAAAGTTCATCCGTTTTGTAATCTTTTACCAAGCTCTGATTTGCATTCAACTATTATTTACTTATAGCGCGTACGCAGATCCGCCGAAGGCGGTGATCGTCGCTGAAATCATCGATCCAAATTTGGATCCATCAAAATATTATTCATTGGGGCGAGCGGTAAATGAATTTGACGAGGTGGCCGGTGTTCATCAAGGCCCGCTAAATCGAGCCTTTATTTGGCTCCCTCAGCCTAAATACGGCTTACCAGCAGGTGTGTACACGCTGCCCCCCACATCTAATGGGAAATACATGCATTGGAGCAACGGCATTAATAACCTTGGGGTGGTTGTTGGTGCTGGCTATGGGCTTGAAGCGATGATATGGACGCCGACCCCCATGTATGGTTTTCCGGCAGGATTGAATTCCCTCGTTACAAAAATTCACCAAGGAGCATGTCCATATGGAGGCTGTTGGATTGCTCAGAGTGAGGCGCTCGCTATAAATGACTCAGGAAAGGTAGTTGGCTGGTACAGCGATGGATATAACCCGAGTAGCAAAATCGGATTTTCTTGGAGCCCGACTGAGGGATTTGTAAAATTTGGCTCAGAGCTGCGGAGGGTAAATGCAAAGGGGGAGGCAGCGGGATTCACTCAATCGACTTATGGAATACCCACGCTTTGTTTGCCGGTTTCAGCGTATGGGTTACCTTCGGGCTGCCAGAATCTACCCACTATTCCGTATGGCCAACTGGTGGATTTAGATAACCTAGGCAACCTTCTAGGAAACTTAACGATTCTTCCCTACTCTTACGCATTTCTGCGCAATGGTTTCGCGATTTTCGATGTGGCAGGTGGTGTTTCCGCCGCTGGGATGAATGACCATGGGGATGCAGTGGGGGATTTGGCGCCCTCAGAGCTAAGCGTGGGCCCATATCAGTCCTGGGCCTATCTCAATGGAAGTGGTTTTCATCTTATCGACAGCTTGTTACCTTCGGATGTAAGCGCTGGCCACCATACTTCTATGGTTCAAGATATCAATGAAAATAGAACAATTGTAGGCACACGCTGTGCAAATCCTCCGAACTCGCCGTCCGGAGGCTGCGCTATCCCTCGAGCAGTTTTAATTCATATAGTTGAGTAATGCCAATAGTGCAGCATTCTGAGGTGCTCAATCCGTGCCCCTTGATTGTCTTACTCCTTTCTCGGTCAGTTATGACTTCATCGCTCTGCAATACGGAGCAAGAAGCACCGAGATATCTACTCTTGTTTGGGATGAGCCATCCACTCGATATAAATATGCTCCAATGCACTTCCACTGCAATTAAAGCTGTTCAGATCTTCCCAACAAACTCCGCATCAGATGAGCGGCCAAAACAAAAACAATTAGTGGATACCACCAATCATAACCCATATTCTCAGAGTGTTTGGCCAACCATATTTGCACACCCATGAAGCCAACCATTTCTAGCTGCGCTAAGTTCCAACTCGATGTGCCACGCCGCCTAAGCAGCTGATCGACTATAAAAATAATGGCTGGAAGACATAGCACAAAATCATATGTCCAAACATGGGGCGCAAGGAAAAGGCCCAAGGGCAACAATAGGGCGCCCACTGCTGCCTCAAAGGGAAGCCTTGCAAGGTAGCGATAGCAAATCAAAGGAACGAAAACGGCTAAGCAGGTTGTTATCGCTATCGCTGAGCTCATCGGGACAACCCCACTTACGAAAAGTAGCGAACGTAAGTTCGGAGCAAAAAGTGCCGTACTGTAGTCATTCAGTGCTGGGATAGCCGCGAGGTAAGACTGGACTAGACCAGGATGAATAATTTCCATTAGGCCCGTGAGGCAGCACAGTATTATGGCTGTGATTCCAAGCGTAGCTATACTGCGTTGTTTAAGACTACGCAGTACAATAAAGGCAAAAGTGGGAAGAAATAAATGTGGCTTTATACACATCAACACAAGGCCCAGCACAGAAAATGGAACACTTTCCCGTGCTCGCTCCCCATTTTCGCTGCCACGCATCAATAGGACTACTCCCAACAAACATATCCACGTGGTTTGCCCAAGACGAAGTAGCAAGACAGCCGGGAAAAATACGGCCAGCGCAAGCACGATCCAACACCAATCTGCAAACAGCACGATGTGAACCGCGACCCGTCTCAGCAGAACAAACAGCACAGTAGCCAGGGCAAGCCCTGCTAAGCCGCCCCATACCTTCAAGAAAAAAAATAGCGGCAAGCTGGCTGGAAGCACGAATAGTGGCAAAGCCCATGGAGGATACAACCCAGGGTCAGGATGGGCGCCTAGCCACAGCAAATCCCTAGCCTGCCATAGATCCTGCAGAGCATCGGCATCATAAGGTGAGTGTCCGCCTGCTATAGCCTGACCAATAAGCCAGAATGTTACACCGTCACCACGTGGAAGGCCCTCCCCCCCAGTTATCATTAGCCATAAACATGGCAAACAAAAGGAAAGCAGGATGATCGGCGTACGCCCTACGCGCCCACTCAACATACACACATAGCTCGCTCTAATTGCTCTTCCAGTAGTTCCAGCAACTTTTGCTCCATCCTAAGTGGGATTGTCGTCGCTGCTGCCTGTTCATGACAAGCATCAACAAAGCCTCCAAGGGCGTTCGTGGCATTAGGTAATATTTCATTTAAGGCAGGGCATTCGCCCGCCAGCACTCGCTCGCACAATCGAGCACCAAGCCGCATGGAGACCTTAACTTGATTGAGTTCAAGCGCTCCTAGTCCTGGAATTTCGTTAGGAACATTTTGAAACCCCGCCAAATACTTGTCAGCACTCACCATACTTCGCTTAATCAGGAAGTCACACATTAGCCCAACAGTTTTAACTCCGTAGCGATCGAACTCCGGGCCTAAATGGAAATAGTCGATTCGTTTGCCCCGCTTTACAACGCCCTCTTCCAGGTAGCTTTGAGATAAAGTTAAAAATTCCTGCTGAAAATTATTGGCATACGTCTGAAATGGCTCGTCAAAGCTCTCCCGTAGCCCCTTTATTGCGATATCTGGTCCACCTCTAAAATATCCAAAACCTCCTAGTGCATCTACCCAACTGGCAAGCTCATGCCCCTCACGATTCGACAGCCCTGAGAAATGATAAGGAGCGCATGAAGTCACTAGTTTCGAGGCACATGCATATTCTAGCACGATACGATTGACGCCTAGCAGCTCCCCACGTGCGTCAATGGCACGATCACCAAGTGCGCCTAGGATTCCAAGCGGACTTAAGTCTCTAAAGCTTTCGCCAAATTCAAGTGCGAATAAAGCGGCTATAGTGCTAGCACTACAATCTGGCAACCCACGCAAACCATGCATGATCGGATTAATCAGATGTATCCCTGACAGACTTGAGTTCTCAAGCGTGTGGTGGTCAAGAAGCATGACCGGAAATCGTCCCGCAATTAGCCTCTGAATACTTGAGAGCATGCCAGACCCAAAATCTGAAAATACGCACAGGCCTTGCGCTTCACTTGCGAAGTCACTAAATATGCGCGCCAGGGCCAAGGGGAATGGCTTCTCTAAACTGTATCTGCGCACACGACAGCCTAGGCGCTCAAATAGCGTTAGCAACAGCGCGCCCGAACTTAGACCATCACAGTCGTTATGGTGCAAAAGAAGAATATTTTGAAAATGCTGTTCGCTAAACCAGCGTGCCTCACGGCTTATGTGTTCACGAAATGCTGCTAGCCGGCCATCACTTTCCACTGAAAGCTCTCTCAACTTAGGTCAAAAACGTGATCTGGCTGCCAATTTCCTGCTCGGGCTTGCTCTTGGATTGCCATCCACGCCTCATAGCGTGCGCGTGGTTTAGGATCTTGCGGGGCAAAAATGCGGCGCTCTTGATCGCGTGGCAAAGGCAGTTTACCACGTCCCTTCAAATAGTGCTGCAATGCCGCGATTGCAGCTCCACGCGCAGCAGCTTCCCGCGAACCAAGTCTCACAAGATTAAAACCTGTTACGTCCGAAATGTACTGCATCAAATAGTCTAGGTCCGAAAGCCCACCAGATACTGCAATTGATCCCTGCCCTGGCGGAATTATTTCTGCTTGCTGTAGAGCCAACATATTCTGTGCAAGGAAGTTACCAATATTTTCTAGAACCGCCCGCACAAAGGCTGCCTGATTAACTTTATCCCAACCACTGATCAAGTTAGGTACTTCACTGAGCCAATGTGGGGTTCCCGTACTTCCCATCGGAAAATAGGCTATCGGGTAAATCTCTCCTGCTTTGAGGCATAAATCATTTAAAGCTGGAACTTCTGGAGCCACCCGCATGCGTTGATGCAAAAGCTCAACTATCGGACCAGAACAATTTGTGACCGCTTCAAGCAAGTAATTAAACTCACGTTGATTGCCACCCTCAGAGTACAAAACACTTGAAACAAATCCATCACGTCGCACAATTGAGTTGCCGGTTGCGACACAAACTGATGAGATAGTTCCAAGATTCAAAACAGCTGGAATGCCTTCAACCAGACGGCCAAAAAGTCCAGCTTGCTGATCGCCAAGCATGGCCGTGATCGGTATACCTCGATACGTACCATGCTGACCCAAACTTGCCCCGATTTGAGGAAGTCGACTTTCCTGTACGCCAAATAAATTACAGAGTTCGCCGTCCCATGTGCCTCGCTGCAGATCATACAGCATAGAACGAGCTGCCATGCTATCCTCGGTCAAAAAACGAGTATCGCCAGCAAAGCGTTGCACAATAAATGAGTCGAGCGTACCGACTCGCACCTGAGGATCAGGGAATTGCTCTTGCAGCAGCGCAATTTTTGCGCCTGCATAACGCGCAACAACCGGTAAACCTGTGCGTTCTGTAATGAAGGAATGAGAGGCAGAAAGTGCCGCAATTCGATCGCCTGTGCGTGTATCACGATGCGACAGTAGCGGATGCAAAACCTCCAAGGAGGACTGCTCCCAAGCACAAACGCCGGAGCGCTGCACGCTAAGGCCGATTGCTGCAATATTACGCTTCAATCTATTAGCTAGTCTAATCGCATCGTCAGCAACTAGTTGTACTGACCGCGCTAGCTCATGCGCATTCTGCTCAACATGCTCACCGTCGGTGTGAGTAGAGACTGGTATTGCCCCTTCGTGGTAATGCTGCCCAAAACTATCTAATAAGACCCCTTTTGTACTCGAGGATCCCTGATCGATACCAAGAAAGAGCTGTTCCATGTCACACGAAATCGATTTGTGGCATCGCTGGCAATAACTTCAAATCAGCGCCCCTTCGAAGAAATTTTTGAATTGATTCCATCCCTTCGCTGCCTAAGTCGCGGGTTCTCTCGTTAACATACATGCTAACAAACTTATCAGCATCCTCAACGGACAAGCCTCGACCGTAACTTAAGGCATACTCCAGCGCTTCTCGTCGATGAGCTAGTCCATATTCAACGCTCGCACGCAGAATCCTGCTCACAGCTTGCATTGCTGGCTGACCAAGACTGCGCTGCACCACATTAACGCCCAGTGGCAACGGCAGACGCGTCTGTTCCCACCACCACTGCCCAAGATCTAAATTCGAGACTAAGCCATCTCGAGTATGCGTGAGCTGCCCTTCATGAATTATCACCCCGGCATCAACCGCACCACTGAGAACAGCGTCTTGAACCTTATCAAAGTTCATATTCACAAGTTCTGCGCTCAAATCTCGTTCTTTTAGATAGATCCTTAGCGCCAAAGCGGCCGAGGTAAGCTCTCCCGGAATAGCTATAGATCGGAGCTCCCCATCCCCCAAATCGAAAGCCTCACGTGCTACCAGGCGAGGCCCGTAATCAACACCACCCATTGAAGCGCCCGTGCGTAAAATCGCGTAGTGATCAGCCACAAAGGCGTAGGCGTGCACCGATAAGGCTGTAACCTCTAATTCCCCCCGCCGGGTACGTTGGTTTAGGGACTCGATATCGCTTAATGCGTGCTCAATCTCGTACTCAGCATCGCTAACAGCCCCAGACACTAGGCCATAAAACATAAAGGCATCATCGGCATCTGGGGAATGGTGAATAACTATACGTCTTTTAGTCATAAAATCCTTAGCGGGAAGCCCGCCTACTATTGACCGTTTTGTAACAGTTTTCTAAGTAACAGTACATGAGTTCATCAGTTGCCCCTTACATCCCTGGGTCGCCAGCCTCAGCCTGCCCCGACTTAGACCGTGCTATAGATAAAGCTGCCAGTGGAACGCGGCTTAGCCGAGCTGAAGCGCTAGTCCTGTATAAAGAGGCTCCTCTGGCTGAACTTGGCCAGCTAGCCTTTCTGGCACGGAAGCGCCACAACCCAGGGGCCAATGTAACTTACCTGATTGACCGCAACATCAATTATACGAATGTCTGCAACACAGACTGCTCCTTCTGTGCATTCTATCGTCATGACCCAAAGCACCCGGAAGCCTATGTACTTCCTCGCGAAGTCATGCGCGCGAAAATAGAAGAGGCGTTAGAACTAGGAGCCACCAGGATCCTTCTACAGGGTGGGCATAATGACGAACTTCCGTATTCGTTTTATGTCGAGATGATTTCTTGGATTAGCTCTAACTTCAAGGTTGAGATCAATGCATTCTCTCCTTCTGAAATTCAGCAGATGAAAAAGGTTTCCGGCAAGTCTTATGCTGAGATCCTGGGCGAACTGAAGGCGGCCGGTATGCGCGGGCTTCCAGGCGGCGGAGCCGAAATTTTGGATGATCAAGTGCGCGCCCGCGTTAGTCCCAAGAAGATCAGCGCCGACGAATGGATTGCGGTGATGGAAGTTGCTCACTCCACAGGCCTAACTACCACTTCTACTATGGTGATTGGGTTTGGTGAAACAATCGAACAGCGCCTTAACCATCTCGATCGTTTGCGGCAAGCGCAAGATCGCAGCCTGCAGGCCGGATTCAAAGGCTTTGGGGCCTTTATCTCCTGGCCTCTGCAGTTTAATGAAAATACGTCTATAGGACGCAGTCGCCATGCATCTGGCTATGGCGCTGGCGCGACCGAATACTTGCGTAACGTAGCGCTATGCCGGCTTTACCTAGATAATATCCAGCATCACCAATCAAGTTGGCCGACATTAGGCCCCGAAGTCGCGCAATTAGGCTTGCACTTTGGTTGCGACGACATCGGCAGCACCATGATGGAAGAGAATGTCGTCTCACAGGCTGGAGCACCTACTGCTCGCAAGTGGTGCATGAGCCCAGAGGAGCTACAAGCAATTATAGTTCAGGCCGGCTTCACCCCAGCTCAACGCGACACTGCATACAATATTTTACGCTTACATGAAGTAGACAACGTCTCAGCGTAACCTTGCTGCTTGCCCTTGAGTGCTAATCACGACCCTTCGCTTAGCCAGTCGTGCCTTGCGCTTTAATTTCCTAAGCTCTCGATCACTAAGCCTTAAGACTTGCGGTAAGCTTGCTCTAAGATCATCTCGACGGGTGAAAGCACTCGCCAAACAATCGCCAGCGATTGACGAGTCAATTAGCGCCTGCACCGCTGGGTCCATCAACACAGCGTCATGTCCGGTACATGTTCCAGCAACGTAAGTTCCAGGAACAGCCCCCCCTGGTCTACCACTTCTCTTACGATATTGATCAAGATAGCTAATGAATGGATTGGCCCAAGTATCTCCAGACGGACACACTCCTAAGTTCAATCTTGTCCCTATTCCCAATGAGTCAATTAAGGCAGGCGTCGGAGTGCTCTGCCCATTGTTGTAGGAACCAGCAAGATCGAAGCCGGTGCATGCTAATCCATTAAAACGTGCGAGGAGTCCGACTATCGCCTCGCCTCCTCGGCTAAATCCGCCATAGGCAAGCTTATGGATCCCCATTTGAGCCTCAAGCACTCCAGCTAAGGCCAGAATTCTTGAATTCTCGACGCTCGCACCCGTACTTTGTCCAGTACCGCCCTGCATATGCGACAAGATAGGCATAATGATAATTGCTAAGCGATCGCCAAAAGCCGCAAAGAGCCGATCACGAATAAAGGCGCGAAACCCTGGCATAGAGCCTTGGTCTGGTGGTGATATACTCCAACCATACCCCCCACCAAAAACTAACCCGGCCATTTGATCAAGACTTCTCGAGCTGTTAAGAATGGCCAAATTTATACAAATCAGAAGCTTCTGATTTAGGAATGTGACAGTTTGCCCGCCTAGTATAGCCGGCTCTTTTAGTAACCCATTAAATGTTGCGACAGTGCATGTGTTGGAAAACGCCTCGCTTATGTTCATCTCCAAACCAGGGATTGGGGAGTCCGCCGCAGCCTTCGAAACATAGACACCGAGCAAAAAGCTTGCGGTTGCAGCCAACCAAGCCATATATGAAATGCGATACTGCATACTTTAGCACTCCTAGTACTAGAAATTTGCTCAGCTAAATTCAGAGTCGCAGCCCTGTCAGGCAGCACCCGAAAATAGTTAGAGGCCCTACGAAAACGCAAGGAAGCGCTGCTGGCCTCGTATTGCGTGCCCCATTTAGTTACACCTAGGGCGCACCCCTAATAGCAGTGTGCATTTTGCATGCCGCCACTTTGCACTTGTATTTATGATGCAGGAACGAGTTTGTGTTGCTCCTAGCTCACCTGGAGAAAAGCTGCAAAGTCAGCAGCTTAAGAAGACGCGAACTTGCACAGCCGGAATCTTAACCGCCGTTAGAACTGACGACAGTGAGCATAATTTCCATCGGCGCACTGAATATAGGAAATATTACTAGAGCTCTCCCGAAAGCTATTGCCGCGAGCGAAGCGAGCGATAATAACTTTTAGCGATCATCCGCCGGAAGCAGAGCCCCGTAGGAAAAATAATTATAGCGGCTCATTAAAGGAAACGCTGCCGACCTCGTAATTTCCTGATGCGCTCCAGGCCCCGTCCCGACCGCCTCTAACCTTAGCAAAGATTGGAGCACGCTCGACGCAGGACAGGACGTCTGAAGGCGAACTGCAACACATGGTGTCCCGAGCCTCCGACCTTGTTTTTTTAAAGCTAATTCCGACTCGGGACACTCGCGCCCAACCAAATTGCAGCGATTACAAAGTCTGTACCGAGGCCACCTCAGCGCAGGTCTGCACAAGGCCAATCAAAGTCCGTGCATCGAAAGGCTTCTGCAGCATGCCGGCCACCCTTAAATGTTCGAACTCTCGCTCGACGCTACTTTGAGGAAGCCCAGTCATTACAACTATTGGCACGGCATCATCAATCGCATACATACGCGCAAAAACAAGATTGCCACTAATGTATGGCATTGAATAGTCAAGCAAAACGCACCTTAACGCATCACTGCATTGCTCATAAAGCGAGATCGCCTCAAGCCCATCCGAGGCCAAAAGGACATCAAATCCACATTTCTTTAGGATCACACTAGCCGACAGCCTTACCGTTTCCTCATCGTCAACGACAAGAACGGTATTACGGCCAGCCTCTCTCGGATCAGGGCCACTAGAAGTCTCCTGATACGAACCTGCCAGCAAGGCACCTAACTGGCCATTACAGCCCAGAGCCCTCTCAATAAGCGCTGAAAGCTTGGCAGAAATATCTTCTGGAGAATAGCGACTACCACGCTTCAAACGAGCCATGTTTTGCGCCTCTCGTAGAAGCTGGGCCTGTTCAAGCACTACCTGCCCGGCCATACCCATAATATTGATTCCAGAGACCCCACACTCGAGTTTCTTTGCCATAAACCCTCCCCGGCTGTCTTCTGTATTCTATACACGGCATAGAGTAGAATGTTAAAGCAATTTTGCTTGGAATGAATGTTTATTTCGTCAGAATATTCTTATGTCACCCGCTAAACGATCTCTAACTGGAATCCGATCCTCTGGCATAGTTCATATTGGCAATTATTTAGGCATGATCCGGCCAGCGCTTGAGCGCCAGCAATCATTTGAGTGCTTGTATTTCATTGCAGATTTACACGCCCTTACGACAAATCGAGACGCGCAGGCCATGCGTTCCCAAACTTACGACATAGTAGCCACATTTTTGGCCTTCGGGTTTGATACAAAAAAGCACCTAATGTACCGTCAGTCCGACCTGCCATTTGTCACTGAATTAGCTTGGTATTTAAGCTGTGTGACAGGCGTTGGACTGCTAGAGAAGTCACATGCCTACAAGGATGCATTGGCGCAGGATAAGGAAACAAATCACGGCGTGTTCGCCTATCCGGTCCTTATGGCAGCCGACATACTGTTGTATGACGCCGATGTAGTTCCGGTTGGTAAGGATCAAAAGCAACACGTAGAAATGGCGCGCGATATGGCAGGAAGTTTCAACGCCGCCTTTGGTGCTCCGCTTCTCAAATAGATC
>JAIBBV010000053.1 GCA_019694465.1 Oligoflexia bacterium | reverse complement strand
GCGACGGAACTCCTCTAACAGGCGATCTACTTTTTTTGTGTTGGACACAAAGTATGCTCGCCGCATAAAGCGCTTTAGCTCAAACTTTGCCCCCGGCTGATTTAAAAGAGATATAAAGTCCTTGGCTAACAAAACGCCACGCACGTCGTCTAAGTTGCCACCACAAACCAGAATACGGGATAATTTTTCACTTTGGAAAATTTTGAGAATTTCTTCTAATGAGGCGGACTCCTCCACTGATACTACATCCTTACGTGGCGTCATGACCTCACGCACGAGCGTGCCAGAGAAATGTACCACTCCCTGAATCATCTCCTTTTCCTCGCGCTCTAGCTCACCAGCTTCGCTGCTAATTTCTACTATTTCACTAAGCTCTTCAGCTGAAACTGCAAACTCACGCTCAGAGGCGAGCTCAATCCCTAACCTGCTTAACAAGCGGCCCAAGCCGGTTTCAAGCGGTACGATAAATGGAGAGAAAAGCTTGGAGAAGAATACAATTAGCACCCCAGTGCGACTTAAAAATGTTTCTGGGTGAGCGAATATCAATGGTTTAGTGAGCTGCAATAGTCCCAGCGTAAAGAAAACTACCCCCAAACCTAGCGCCCCAAACCACAACACAAATTCCAGAGGTCCCAGAACTTCCAACAACCGCCCTGCCCAGCGGCCGGTCGCGTGACCAGCCAACGCAAGGCACAATGCCCCCATGAAGAAAGCACACAAAAACATGCCGGTCTGACTGGTCAGCAAGAAGGTCTTAGCCTGAGAGACAATGAAGCGCCCAAGCTTTGGATCGCCAGCAGAGGCTTCCTTCAGCAGTTCTCTAAGGCGCTTGGAACGACTACGGGTAATAGCAAGTGAAGTTGCAAAAAAGAATGCATACAGCCCGCCGAGGAATGCCAGGGAGACAAACAATAGACTGGTTGGGTGATAGTCATCCATGCTGTGGTATTAAGCCTTGGGGTTTAGCTATTAGAGTGCCCTTGAAGTGAGAGCGCTTCGGGGGAAAGGCGCCGCAGACACCGCAAAAACTTGTGATAACAATGGGTTAACCAAAATTGCAGCTTTACAAGGCATGCTAGTATTCTGGGGGCTACTAGTCGGCTTGTCAATTAAAGCCTTACTAGTTCCGAATCCCCTTTCTCCAGTAGCTATAACTGGCTGAATTTACTATTTATAACGACAGGGATGATCGGGGCATGCGGGCACCTGCCCTGCACTATTTAGCCATCGGACTCGCCGAAACAGCTAACTACTTAATTAGGGAACATAACCATGCGAGAAGAAGCGACAAGAGAGATTTTGTGGAATGTTTCGGCCCTTCCCAACGTAGTTGGCATGTATCTCCTGCTTGCCTTGGCACTCACGATCGGTGGGGCGGGTATCCTGCGACATTTCCAACTTTGGTCCTCAGGAAAAACTCACCCGGAAGCCTTGCCGGCATGGCCGCAGCGTTTCTTGAACATAGTCAACTGGGCCGGACTCCAGCATGGCGTAGTTAAAGATAAGTCCGCAGCCTGGTCCCATACGCTAGTCTACGTAGGCTTTCTCGTGCTGCTGTTCACAACAACAATGATCTTTGTCGACCATGACCTAGGAATAAAAATCTACAATGGACAATTTTACTTAGCGCTTACTGTACTCAGCGATGTGCTCGGGTTAGGTGTGCTGATTGGCTGCGCACTAGCAGCTCAACGCCGCTACATCGATAAGAATCCCCGCGTCCATAACCGCGCTGTCGATGCGTTCATGCTAATTGCGTTGGCTTTATTGATTGTTCAAGGATTTGTCATTGAGGGACTACGTATACATGCTACCGATGATCCATGGCGCTGGTACTCGCCTGTGGGGCTGATCGTCTCCAAGTTCTTTTGGCCTCTAAGCATAGAGTCTACTCGTGCCATGCACTTCGCCACTTGGTGGTTTCATACCGTAACTGTGATGTCGATAATTGCAATCGCACCATATACTAAGTTCTTCCATATTATTGCTAGCAGCTTAAATCTTTCCTACCGCTCCTGGAATCGCCCCAAAGGTCGCCTCCTCTCAGAGGGTGATTTGGAAAAGCGCATGGAGGCTGGCGAAGAATTCACCATCGGCCTGGGCTCCATAAAGGATTATTCGTGGAAGCAGCTAATGGATTTGGATGCCTGTACCTCCTGTGGACGCTGCCAGGAGGTATGCCCAGCCTACATCTCTGGCAAGCCGCTGTCCCCAAAGTGGATGGTACTCGACACACGCAATCATGCGCTTGCATTACACGCCAAGGGCGAACTTGGCTCAGCCTCCCTCCCCGCGCCACTCAACGCTATTGATCGTGCACTTACTCTTGACTTCTTTCTCCCACGTAGTGGATTGGAGCAATCAAGCTCCGGTCTTACTTGCAGCGGGGAGTTTCGTGCTGACAACAGGTTAGTGCAAAGCTCCGCGCTAAACCTGGGCGCCTCACCCGATCAGCGCATTGCGGGAGAGGTAATGCAAGATACAGTCTTCTGGTCATGCAATACCTGCATGGCCTGCGTAGAGGCTTGCCCTGTTGGCATTAACCACGTCGACCTAATTGTAGGCAACCGTCGCAACATGGTGCTTATGCAAGGCGAAGTGCCTACTGAAGCCCAGGCGACACTGCGTGCTTTGGAAAACCGCGCAAATCCTTACGGCCCCCCACAAGATCGCATGAAGTGGGCTGCTGATTTAGATGTGCCTGTGCTAAAGCCTGGCGACAGCGTTGACTATTTGTACTGGGTTGGATGTGTATCTGCCTTCGACCCACGCAAACAAAAAATCGCACGTTCACTTGTAAAAATTATGAAAGCAGCAGGGCTTTCATTCGGGGTATTAGGCACAGCCGAAGGCTGTAGCGGAGATCCAGCGCGCCGTTTAGGTGAGGAAAACCTGTTCCAATCTTTGGCTAAGAAAAACATAGAAACGTTGCGATCGATTCGCTTCAAAACTTTGGTGGCGAACTGTCCGCACTGTTTTAATAGCATAAAAAACGAATATCCAGAATTTGGCAATCTTGGTGAGGGCCTAAGCCCTGAGATTATCCATCACTCAGTATTGCTAAGACGACTGCTGAGCGAAGAAAGGATTCCCCTCTCCGATCAGTCTGACGCTACTACTTTTACATTCCACGACCCGTGCTACCTGGGTCGCTACAACGACGAGTTTGAGGCCCCGCGTCAAAGCTTGCGCAAAGTTAAAGGTCTGCAAATCCTGGAAATGCCGCGTAACCGTGAGAAAGGTCTGTGTTGTGGCGCCGGAGGTGGACACTTTTGGATGGACCTTAAGATCGGCGAGCGCATAAATAGCATACGCGCCAAAGAAGCGGCACAAACGGGAGCTCAACACATCGCAACTGCCTGCCCATTTTGCATGCAAATGATGGAAGATGGGGTCAAGCTGATCAATGCCGAATCCAGCCTGGATGTAAAAGATATTGCGGAAGTGGTGGCAGAGAGACTTATCAAATGAGTCTTGTAGGCGAGCATATAGGTCGCGCACTCATTTGAGTCACTCTACCCAAGCAGTTCTAGCAATAAAAACCTACGAATAAAAAAAGGGCGGCCAATGGCCGCCCTTTTGCATTGAAAACAATGCACCCTAAACTACAGCACGGCCTCCTTAAGAGCCTTTGCTGCACTGAAGCGAACACGCTTCTTTGGGGCGATTTGGATTGTCTCGCCAGTGGCTGGGTTACGGCCAAGGCGGGCCTTGGTCTGACGAACATACATCTTGCCTAAACCCAAAAGCGGGATCTTGTAACCCTTGCGCAAGGAATCCTTAATGAACATTGCGATATCCTCGCAAATCTCCTTGGCTTGTGCGCGCTTTGGTAGTCCACAGAATCCACGAATATTCTCGATGAACTCAGACTGTGTGTAGCTCAGCGTGCTGGTGTTCTTCGGCTTGGTGGCTGCACGTGTCTTTGGTGCCGCTACCGGCTTTGCCATCATCTTTGGGGCAGCCTTCTTAGTCATAGGTTTCTTTGTTGCTTTCTTTGTGGCTTTCTTTGCCATAGTCAGGACTCCTAACAAGAATACATCCTAAACAGGATAGAATTGTAAAAGGGCCAAATATTACGAATGCCAAAAATCCGTAAAAAACACGTGAAAAACTGGCATTTGCACCCAATATTAGAGACAAAAACTTCATCAAAGCAACTAAAAAAAAGCATCAGCATGCAAAAAATTTCCTCGAAAACCCTTATTTTTTGGGGAGAATCTAGGACTCACTAATACGAGTTAGGTTGCTGGACCCAGCTTGAGTAGCTTGTGCAGTTCCAAGAAAAGTGCTTGAGATGAGCTAATTTATTAGGAGATCTATACTTCAATGCCAACTAGCACTTCCGTAGTTAAATCGGCAAAAGCGCTATACTTATTTGGGGTAGTCGGAATTTGCCTTTTGGGCCTACCTGCTGTAGCGCAGGATCTGAAGGAATTTACAGACCCTAGCAAGGCCTTTCAGTTGAATTTTAATAGCGTATTTGAGCTAATGCCACCTAGCTCGCCTAACGTCGCGCTATCGCTACGCCACAGGGCAAACGGCTACCCTACATTTAATATAATTCGTGAGTCCTGCTCTCCAGCTCTGCTGGAAAAGGGTCCGGCGGAGCAGGCCGAGCGTTTAGCCTCCGAATATCGTCATGTAGGACTCACCGACACCCTCATCCGCGAAAACAGCAGCCAGACTTTTGACGGGAATAAGGCCTTTGCCGCATTGCTAAGCTACCACAATCAGGGCAAGGCTTACCTATCTGCCGTTATGCGTATACTTGTGGCGGATCAGTGTCTTGTAACTACTTTCATCGATGAGGAAAGTAGCTTCGAAACGAATCGCTATCTTCTCGCACAACTACAAAACGGATTGAAAATTTTGAATACACAAGCGCCTGAAGAGAAAAGCTCCTCAAGCGCTGCGACTAGCATAGGAACTTATTTCTTTGGATCTTTGGTGGTCCTCTTTGCGGCTTTCTGCCTCCTCAGGCGCCGCCGCAATATTCCAAGCTGATGCATGCCACGCTGTGCGACTTGCCGCACATCCTGGCGAAGAAGGACTATGACATTTTCCATCTAATATTACTCCCGACAAACAACCGTCTGACTGACTCCTAAGCACCACGCTCTAAGCTACGATTGGCTCCTTTCTGCACCCCTTCTCAGCAGCACAGGCTGAAAAAAGGGGGTTGGAGCTGTCCAGCATGAAACATGCGGGACAGCACCAACGTGAACCAGGGGGACGACAAGGTGAAGCACTCTAGACTTGCCTGCGACCTCTCTCTCGCAAACAGGTTGTTGCGCTCACACTTACTGGTTATAGCAAGGCCAGGGCCAGAGGCTATCTACTTGATATCTCTATGGTCACAAACTGGATGGCCCAAAAGACTAAGAACGACAGGTTCGAACAGCAGGCGGCGGCAGGCTAATAATTGCGCACCGCTCATGCTAACGCGACTAGGGTCAAATTAGTCTGGTCGTTTATCGCCTGTCGCTTGTAGATTGAGAGCTACGAGCCTGTTAGTATTATTTATGCATAACAGTGAAGTGGCATAAGCCCAATTGAAAAATTAATGTGTCTAGGTTGTTAAGGCCCCTCCTATGAGTAGTTTGCTTTCAGGATTTTCTGGATTTATTGGCCGCGCGGTCGCGGCAGTGACAAATTCCCCTGCTCAAGGCACTGTGACCAGTTTTGACGAAATGTCTATGCCAGCCAGAGATGGGTTAGGGATACGCATTGCAGCCAATACTATGACAGCTGCTCCGCGCATGGGCTTGGCGCAATCCAGTGTATTTCTTGGGCTTGTGGCACATGTAGTTGAAGACGGCGCCCGATTTAGAGTAGTGGTTCCAGCTGAAAGGATGGGCGAGTTCCGTGCGGCCCTAGCCGCGGATCTTGTCGAGAATGGAAAAGTCACTCGCGTCCCGGACGGATTTCCTAAGTTGAGGCATTAATTTAACCCCTGACGGAGGTAGTGCATGCGCAGTGAGAGAGTAGAACCAAGTCTGCGTGCTGATGTCGAATACGTGATTGGTCGCATTCGAGATTGCGACGACTCAGCAATTTCCTTTCGAACTGAGGAAAAGAAGCTGCCCGCCTTGGAGCGCGCTGCCATGGCAGTTTCTGTTCTCAGCTGCGACGTAAGAGATTACGGCGCTACCCCCCTTGCCAGATTTAAGTGCGAGAATACAGTCACTTTGGGTTTCTCTCCGTCAATTTCGTTCGGAGCTTGGAGCTCTGTGGGTATGATGGCAAAACTCAGTGATGTCGAGATTAAAGGGGTTTCGGGTCCTTTAACCCCAACTGAGGAACTAGCACTGGCTGACGCTGCACAGGCTCGGATGCTAAAGTGCTCAAAACGTGCACTAGCCATGCTGCATAGCGACTTTGCTGGATTCAATACAGTTCTAAGAAATGGAAGGATTGATGCTCAGTTTGCCGAAGAGTGGAAAGTAACGGGCGACCAGTTGGCTCCGCGCCCAGAATTTAGACTTGCCTATAAGGGTGAAACTTTTATTTTGGCCCTGCACGCCCCGCGACTGTGGTTCCCCGTTGCGACGCTCGCTGGCAGTGTGACTATGTGTGGCCTCGAAGTGTCAGACTCGATTTGGGGCCGGCCGGTTCGTGCGCTATATGACACCATCCGCGCTCTGCACCCAGAAACTGCACCACACTTAAACGCACGTTGGGTGCCACGCGCCGGCTAGTAAACCCTAAGATAAATGCGCTAGTTGGCTTTCTTGCTTACACCGCTTTTCCGGCATGGGAGGAGACTAGAAGCTATTTTTGAAATGACTTGTAGCCTCTCTAAAAGTGCACCATTGCTGCTGCCGCACTTTCATAAAGCGCCGACGGGAAAATGCCCAAAAATACGGCCCCGATTACACATAACGTAAGAACACTACCCAAGGCGACGGAGGGCTCAAGAAGTTCGAATTTTTCTGCCCCATCCGACTCGCGGAAGTACATAGCAACGATTACTCGCAAGTAATAATAGGCAGAAACCGCTGAACACAGCACACCTACTATGGCCAAGCCAACGTAGTTGGCTTTAACAGCGGCGCTAAACAAATAGAACTTACCAAGTAGCCCAGCCATACCTGGTGGAATACCAGCTAAACCAAGCATGAATACAGCCATGCTTAAGGCGAGGAAAGGATTACGCTCAGCTAACCCGTAAAAGCGAGAAATGTCATCCGAGTGTGGATTAGCGCTATGCTTGGCCGTAACAGCAAGCACGACCGAGAAGGCCCCTACTGTCAGGATCGTGTAGACCACCAAATAGTACAGGATGGCTGCACCGCCATCGTACTGGGTACCACGTGACAGAAAACCCATCATCATGTAACCAGCATGGGCAATACTCGAGTAAGCTAACATTCTCTTTAGGCTTCGCTGTCGGAGAGCGACTAGGTTGGCCAAAATCATGGTCAGCACTGCAACATACCAAATCGTACCTGACCAAAACAGGACCTGCCCGCCAAACCCAACCCACAGCACTCGCAAAGCAGCGCCAACGGCAGATGTCTTAATCACACAGGCCATGAAAGCCGTAACAGGGGTTGGAGCTCCTTCATAGACATCCGGGGCCCAAAAGTGGAATGGAACAGCACCAATCTTGAATACGAAGCCAATCAAAATGAGAGCAAGTGAACAGTGCGCGAGTACTGTATCAGTGCGCGAAAGCGCCTCTGCAATCGGCTCAATCAGGGTTGTTCCTGTGATACCGTAAAGAAGCGCAATCCCATACAACATTATAGCTGAGCTGAACGATCCAAGTAGAAAATATTTTAGGGCCGATTCAGAGGAACGGCGACTGCGCAGGGCAGCCCCACACAAACAATACAGTGCCATCGACATGGTTTCGAGACCAATAAATAGGGTCACGAGCTCCGCTGCTGTAGCAAAAACGATAGCGCCAGCTGTTGCCATAAACAGCAATGAATAATATTCGCCTGGCGACTCAATCCCTTCCTGCTCAAGCACATTCATCCCAATTAGCACCGTTAGCATAGTTCCGAACAAAACTAGCAGTGTGATAAGCCAGGAGAACACATCAGCATAAACGAAACCATTAAAGGCCATCACTCCAGCCTGAAATGGCGGGTAAAAGACCCCCAAAGAAATCAGAGCTACCAGCAAAATTGCCATTGCTAGAAAGGCTCGTGGCCATTCACGTTTTCCCATGAACACGTCCACAAGCAACATCAAGAGCGATCCGCCACCGATGAGTAGTACTGGGGAGGAAAGCGCTATGTCTTTAAGTCCAACTGTAGTCATGGCTATCATCCCTCCACTGCTCGATTAAGATTTGGCTGAGCAGCTGATTCACGCACTGGCCGTGCTTGCTGGTGTTCCCGCTCCAATACTATATCCTGACTTGGTGCCACATCATTCTCATAGACGTTTAGTGCGGCACGGCGTTCTGCAACTGCACTGAAGTAGGCATTCAAAGTTGGCTCCATACGCGACAAGAACGGCTGAGGGTAGATTCCCATCCAAAACACCATCACCAGCAAAGGCAAAAATGTAGCTAGCTCGCGTCCGTTAACGTCAGTGAGATCGCCATTCTTCCCCTCATCTAGTTCGCCGTACATGGTCTTCATATACAGAGTCAGCATGTACACGGCGCCAAGCACAACTCCCGTTGTTCCAATTACTGTAAGGACTGGGAAGGTCTTGAAACTTCCGGTTAGAATTAGAAACTCACCAATAAACCCATTAGTGAGCGGAAGCGCTATAGAGCTAAGTGTAAACACCAAGAATAAGAATGCAAACAGCGGAACCTTAGCCGCCAGGCCGCCATAGTCTGCCATCAGCCTTGTGTGCTTACGATCATAAAGGACTCCCACAAGTAAGAATAGCGCCCCGGTTGAGATCCCGTGATTCAACATCTGATACATGGCACCACTGGTGGCAACCGCGTTAAAGGCGACAAACCCAAGTACGCAATAGCCCAAGTGCGATACAGAGGAATATGCAACTAGCTTCTTAATATCACTCTGCGCCCATGCGACTAGAGCGCCATAGACGATGCCAATTACAGCCAAGGTTGCAATATATGGAGCGAAAGCATCAGCTGCGCGCGGGAACAATGGATAAGCGAAACGAATATATCCGTATAGCCCCATCTTAAGTAGAACACCAGCTAGCACGACCGATCCACCGGTTGGAGCTTCAACGTGAGCATCTGGCAACCAAGTATGGAACGGAAACAATGGAACCTTAATTCCAAACGCCAGCGCAAACGCTGCGAACATCCACAACTCTTCCTTGCGGGTAAGATTGGTATACATCTGCAGCTCGTCGAGCAAGAATGTAAGATGGCCTTGCTGCTCATAAAAGCGCCATACAACATAGAAAATGGCCACTAGCATTAGTAAGCTGCCAACCACTGTATAAAGAACGAACTTAAGCGTGGCATAAATTCTTCGCTTACCGCCCCAAATCCCAATGATAAAGTACATCGGGGCCAGCATCAGCTCCCAGAAAACGTAAAAAAGAAATACGTCTAGGGCTACTAAGGTACCAATCATGGCTGTCTCAAGAACCAGCATGCTGGCTAAGTAGCCTCTAATTTTCTTATGTACCGACGCCGAAGCAATCACCACCAAGGGCATCAAGAAAGTCGTAAGTAGGACTAGCCAAACACTGATACCATCCAGACCAACAAAATATGAAATTCCAAAATATGGAATCCAGTCAGCCCGTTCAGAGAATTGATAGCCACTATCAGCCGCATCAAAATGCGTCAGCATCAAAAGAGAAATCGCAAACACTACCAGTGATACAAATAGGGCGAATCCGCGTGACAATGTGCCATGCTCATCATGATCTGGCCTGAAAAATGGCAACAGATAGAGGACCAAGGCCCCAACTAGCGGCAAGAACACCAGGGAACTAAGAAACGGAAAAGTATCAAAATTCATACCCTATACCCGGCCCGCAAAGACAAACAAGAACAGCATTAATAGCGCTGCAACGAACATAAAGAATGCATAATGTCGCACTTGGCCCGTCTGTGTTGAGCGTGCTACCTCACCGCTAACATCAACCACTGCCGCAGTGCCATTAACTGCACCATCAATCATGCCCTGATCTACTACTCTGAACAGTACCCGAGCTATTGCCTCAAGCGGCTTAACCACCACTGCGGCGTACAACTCGTCAAAATAAAACTTATTCAGCGAAAGCGTACTGAGAGGACCAATGACCCGATAGATGGTCGCGGGAATCTGTGACAACGAGGTATAGCACAGCAATCCGACACCTATTCCAGCGATACCGATCCAGGAGTGCATCAGCCCTTCAATAATACTCTCATGCCCATGTTCCGCCGGACTGCCCAGCACCGGGGCAAGATAGTGTGGCAACGTGCCACCCAGCCACAAGCCACCCACCAATGCCAAACCGGCCAACACAATCAGCGGAGCAGTCATACGCAACGGAGATTCATGTGGGTGAGCATGACCGCGGTAGCTGCCCAAAAAAGTCATAGCAAATGAGCGCGTCATGTAAAAAGCAGTTAAAAACGCCGTAACCGAGGCCATTGGAACTAATAGTTCAAGCAATCCCTCCAAAGCTGGATTGTGCCCCCCTTCCAGAGCAGCCAAAATCGCGTGCTTAGAAAAGTAGCCTGATAACGGATAAATGCCGGCGATAGCGAGCGTTGAAATGCCGTAAGTTGCGGCAGTGATCGGCATTTTGCTCCACAGTCCACCCATATGACGCATGTCCTGCTCATGGTGACAGCCGTGTATGACTGAGCCTGCGCCCAAGAATAAACAGGCCTTAAAGAATGCGTGTGTCACCAGGTGGAACACCGCCACCCAGTAAACCCCGGCCCCAGCTGCCATAAACATGAACCCAAGCTGGCTCACAGTGGAGTAAGCCAACACCTTCTTAATATCATTTTGAGTAAGCGCTGTTAGAGCGGCAACCATGGCTGTAAAGACAGCTACAATCGCCACGATCGCCTGAGCCTGCGGCGCAAGATCGAACAAGAAATTTAGACGCGCCATCATGTAGACCCCAGCGGTCACCATCGTTGCCGCATGGATCAAAGCAGATACTGGTGTCGGACCAGCCATGGCGTCAGGAAGCCACACGAACAACGGAATTTGCGCCGACTTACCCGTTGCACCGACGAATAAACATAGAGCGACAACAAAATATAAAGGCAGAAGTTCAGGTGAGGCGTTTACGCTTATGGCTTGAGCCAACTCAGCGAAGTCCAAAGTATCAAACTGCCTGTAAAGCATGAACATGCCAAACAGGAATCCTGCATCTCCGATGCGATTCACCACGAAAGCTTTGCGACCAGCTCCAGCGTACGACAGATTCTTAAACCAAAATCCAATTAACAGATATGAACACAACCCTACCCCTTCCCAGCCAACAAACAGCACAAGTAAATTTGCGCCCAAGACAAGAAGCAGCATGGAGAACATGAATAGATTGAGGTACGCGAAAAAGCGATGCCGCCCCTCGTCCTCAGCCATGTAAGCTACAGAGTACAAGTGGATCAGCGAGCCAATTCCGGTCACCACCAGACACATGACTGCCGTGAGATGATCAAAGCGGAAGGCGAAATCAAGTGTGAAGCCACCAACCGAAAACCACGTAAACGCGCGATAGTAGTACTCTGCCTCCTCCGGCATCGCCATTACCAACGCCACTACGACTGCAAATGCCATAGCGCTTGCCAATGTCGCTATCCAGCCAGCCGCGTCGCGCTTCGAACGCCCTATGATAAAGGCAAGTACACTGCCTATGAGCGGAAAGAGCGGAATATAGCCTAGGGCCGTTACACCATTTTGCTCCATAGCTCACCCATTCAATTGATTTGCATCAGATGTCTCCACCGACTTAGCGGAGCGGAACAGCGAGATAATAATCGCCAAGCCAACCGCAGCCTCAGCAGCCGCGACCACCATTACAAAAAACACGGCAATCTGACCATCTAAGTTGCCAACTAGGCGCGACAGCGCCACAAAACTTAGATTCACAGCATTTAGCATCAGTTCGATACACATGAACACAACAATCGCATTTCTGCGAATCACAACTCCGACTATGCCCAAAGTGAACATGAGTGCGGAAAGAGTTAGGTAATAAGTTACAGGTACCATGTTCACCCTATGCACGATATCGACGCTTGGCGAGCATTACTGCTCCAACCACCGCCGCCATAATTAACAAAGAAGCCGCTTCGAACGGAAATACGTACTGTGTATAAAGTAGCTTGCCAACTTCTCGTACAGAGCCCTGCACATCAACCGCAGACTGCGGGATGGCTGCAAAGCTACGCTGCAATAATGGAACCATCATCCACAGGAAGGCCAAGCCACCTAAGCCGGCCAAGCCTATCACCAACTTACCCAAGGCAGGCTGGTTCTCAAGCTTAATGTTGAGCAACATCAGAACAAACAGCACCAAGACCATTATCGCGCCGGCATAAACTATCACTTGAACAACCGCCAAAAAATGCGCATTGAGCATGGCAAACATCACCGCCACACTCATCAAATTGCCGACCAGAAATAACGCGCTGTGAATGGCATTACGCGAAGCAACCACTCCCACCGCAGATATGAGCAGTACTAGCGCCACCAGGAAAAATAAGGCTGTCATGCTCCCTCCCTAGAATACCTTAAGTGCTGCTACGATCATTAGATTAACCATCGCGATAGGCAGCAGAATCTTCCATCCCAAGTTCATCAATTGATCATAGCGGAATCTGGGCAAAGTCCAGCGAATAACAATCTGCAGGATGCAGAAAAACATAATCTTGGTCATCAAGACTAAGTGCCCGATCAAAGCAGCCCACCAGGCCCCCTCTGGCAATTGCACGAACGGAATGTTCCAGCCACCGAAGAACAGCAGCACTATAATCGCTGAGAACAGCGCGATCTCAGCAAACTCGCCCAGCCAAAAGACCAGGAACTTCATGCCTGAGTATTCAGTGAAGTAGCCAGCAACTAACTCTGACTCGCTCTCTGGTAAATCAAAAGGCCCACGCTTAGTCTCGGCCATGCCAACGATAAACAGAATTATGAAAGACAACCATGCGGTTGGACTTTGAAAAATACCCCACACGGAACTCTGTGCTTTGACCATCTCGAACAAATCAAGTGTTCCATACATCACAATGACCGATACGATACTTAGCCCCATTGCCAATTCGTAAGAGATCATCTGCGCTGATGCACGCAAACCACCCAGTAGAGAAAACTTATTATTTCCAGTCCAACCGGCCAGTGCCACGCCATAGACAGCAATTGAACCCATCGCCAACAGAAACAATACTCCCGCGTCAATTGTCGCCAGCTGCGGACGGATGTGGTAGCCCATCACCTCGAAATCAGGTGCTAGAGGAAGTATCGCAAAAGACACAAATACAGGCAGCACTGCCATGAATGGAGCGAGGCAATGCATGAACTGTGAGGTGCCCTCAGGAACAAAATCTTCCTTAAAGATCGCCTTCACGGCATCGCACAGCAAAGTATTTATTACACCTAAGATACCAAGCCAACGCACTACAAAGGCTACAGGCTTTAGCAGAAATACATCAGTTTCGACAAACGCTCCTGCCCTATTGGCACCGATGCGATCTTGAATCAACGCCGAGCCTTTGCGCTCAACCCACGTGCAAATGGAGGCCAAGCCCATGATCACATTAAAAACAACGAAGACTTTAATGAGTAAGATTACTATTTCCATTCTAGTGCCGCACCCAATAAGTACCTTTAGATTTGCCACTTCCAAGCGGCACTAGTGTCGACCGCGGGAAGGAAAAACAACCTCGTGTTTCGTCTAAAAACAACTCGGTAGAAAACAGCTCTTGCAATGGGAGTTCGCACCTCAATCTCATCTGCATAGGACTAACTCCCAACAAAAACACCTTCTGGACGAAACACTAGGCTTGAGCTCCAGCCTCGCGTTGTCCTGCGGCAGCAGCCGCATTAGGTTGGTACGAATTCAAACACACTCCCTGCCCCTTTACGCTTGCGATACGCAGCCCTGCTAAGCGCGGCTCTAGTCCTAAGAAGGTGACACTAAGCGCGCGATCATCCTGCGCTGCAGTCAGTTGCGCGCCACAGGCGCCAGCGATTCTTTGCATCAAGCGCCACTCTGGCTCGCTACCCTCAAGCAATGGAACACAACGTGCTGAGTACTGCAGCCGATTCTTGCGATTAATTAGCAATCCAGATTTTTCCAGGATACTGCGACCAGGCAAGCTTACTCGCGCAGCCTGAGCAAACTTGGAAGTTGCATCGGTGAAGGTAGCCACACTCACGCGAGCCGACGAAAGTCCACGCAGAGCTGTGTCATCCAGATCCTGCGCTAGAATGGAGCGGTCACCGAAGCAAAGCACAGCCTGACAAGAGCCAGACCTGAGTTTGAAAAGCGCTTCCTCATAGCCAGAAGTCAGATTCCCCCCAACTAGGCCCATGAATTCGGCAGCCTTGAAGTTTGGGGCATAGTCCGGGCTAACTAAAACTGCCTCAACCTCAGATAGCTTACGCTCGCGATAAGCCACCGCAATCTGAGCGCTCTTGGCGATCTTGCCAAGCAGGGCTTTGAGCATGAAATATTCTTCCAGCAGGAGATCAGGCGCCACAAAAACTAAAACATCCTGCCCCTTGAGAGCAGCCATCTCCGTAGCAGCAACATCCCATGTACTATTCTGGCCGCGCACTAAAGGAGCACTGAGACGCTTGGCAGGCAAAAAGCGATCGAAGCCATAGCGCCCCTCATCGCACAACCATTCCTTATTTACGGCTGAATTAAGACGCGCCTTTACTTGCACTACCTGCCCGTCCCGCGTGGCCACCTTAACGTTACAACCAGTTGAGCAGCCTGGGCAGATTGTTTCGGTCTGCTCTGTGAACCAAATGCGCGTGTTGAAGCGCCAGTCACGATGTGTCAAAGCACCAACAGGACAAAGATCAACCACCGTACCGGAGAGTGGGTTAGCTAGTTCTCGCCCAGGATTGATTGCAATAACAGAGCGATCTCCACGATTGAGCATTCCGAGCTCTGAAGTCTTAGTAACTTCGTCGCAGAAGCGAATACAGCGCGTGCACATAATGCAACGCTCGCCATCTAGGATAACGTGTGGCCCCAAAGGCTCGGCTTTAACCTTATGCTCTTTTTCCTCCAAGAAACGGCTTGGGCGAGCGTTGTGCTCATAGTGGTAGTCCTGCAATTTGCAGTGTCCTGCTTGATCGCAAACCGTACAGTCCAGCGGATGGTTAATCAGTATGAATTCCAGAGTTGCTGCCTGGGCGTCCTTCACGTCTTTACTGGAGTGCTGAGTCAGAACCTCCATGCCTTCAGCCACAGTGGTATTACATCCAATGGCCAACTTAGGCTGTCCTTTAATCTGCACCTGGCACATACGACAATTGCCAGCGACCGACAAATGCGGATGATAACAATAGAAAGGGACATCGACTCCAGCAACTTTGGCTGCATCGATCAAATTGGTACCTTTAGGCACCGAGACTTTCTTGCCGTCGATAGTTAGGTTAACTAGTGGTGCTGCTTCGGGTGCTGCCATAAAAAGTGTTACGCCTAGTGCGCCCCTTCGTACTCGAAATTAAGACTCTCGCGCTTGCTGCGAATTCCGACCAATGCATCGCCGATCTTATGCTTGAACTCATCTGGAAATTTGCGAATGAAGGCCTGCGCCGGCCATGACAAAGCTTCACCGAAAGCACAAATGGTATGCCCGGCTACTTGTCCACAAATACTCTCTACCAACTGAACATCACCACCTAGGCCGTCGCCATGCGCTATACGCCTGAAAATCTTCTCGATCCAATGCCCGCCCTCACGGCAAGGAGTACATTGCCCGCATGATTCATGCGCGTAGAAATGCGCTACATTCAAAGCCACCTCAACCATGTCAGTAGTCTCATCCATTACCATGAAACCGCCTGAGCCAAGGTGCGAACCAGCCTTTACCAAAGATTCGTAATCAATATTTACACCTGCCAGCTCATCTGCACGCAGAACTGGCATGGAGGATCCGCCGGGGATAACGGCTTTAAGCTTTTTCCCACCGCGAATTCCACCACACTCGTCTTCGATAAATTGCAAAAGTGGATAACCTAAAGCAATTTCGTATACGCCAGGTTTGTTAATGTGCCCCGAGGCCGAAATTAATTTTGTGCCAGTCGATTTCTCGGTGCCAATAGCAGCGTAGGCCTTCCCACCGTTTTCCAAAATCCAGGGCAAGGCTGCCAATGTTTCGGTATTATTAACGATGGTGGGACACCCATATAAACCGATCGCGGCTGGAAAGAACGGCGGTTTTAAGCGTGGCTGCCCTTTTTTCCCCTCTAGCGAATTGAGCAAGGCCGTCTCTTCACCACAGATGTAAGCTCCGGCACCACGATGCACCACCATGTGATGCTTAAACCCCGTGCCGAAAATGTTGTCTCCCAAATATCCCTTGGCATAGGCCTCATCAACAGCAGCCTTAATGCGCGTGTAGGGGTACCCGTACTCGCCGCGAATATAGATACAAGACCAGTTGGACTGCACAGCCCAGGCACAGATCAACATCCCTTCAATAACAAGGTGAGGGTCCAACTCGAGTAGCACGCGATCCTTGAACGTACCTGGCTCGCTTTCGTCGGCATTATTGATCAAGTAAACCGGCTTTGTGTTGCCCTTTGGAATAAAGCCCCACTTAACACCACATCCGAAGCCAGCTCCGCCACGGCCTCGCAAGCCTGAGGTCTTCACCTCATCTGTTACTTTAGCCGGTTCCATCTTGAGAACCTTGCGGATTGTTGAGTATCCGCCCCGACTCTCATATCCGCTTAGCGTATGCTGCCCGGGTTGCTTGATGTTCTTGAGAAGAATACTGGGATGCTGAGCCACGCGCTGGTTTCTCCCTAAAACTTAACCACTTCAGATTTCTGACAATCCTTCAATCCATCTCCGATCTTATCTTTGATGGTTGAGTAACGCAGGTCGGGCTTTTCCTTCCCGATTCTATCTATTAGCTGATCGAGCTTCTCGGTCGTCAAATTTTCAAAATATGTATCATTGATCTCAGCCATCGGAGCAGTTCCACATGAGCCAAGACATTCAACCTCTTCGTAGCTCCACATACCATCAGCACTAACCTCACCTGGCTTTATTCCGAAGCGCTGTCGCAGTCTTTCTGTAAGCTTTTTCGCGCCACAAATGGCACAAGATAGAGTACGGCAAACCTGGACGTGATAGCGCCCAACCGGCTTGCGATAATACATGGTGTAAAATGTGGCGACTTCACGCACATGCACCGGGGCCATTCCAACTTTCTGAGAAACCCACTCAATTGCCTGATCAGATATAAAGCCCAACTCCTCCTGGGCGATATACAACGCCGGCATGACCGCAGACTTTACGTCAGGATAGCGTTTTTTAATTTCCTCGATCTTGTCTTCTGCAGCTTGGGATAACTTTACCGTCATGACACACCTATCGATCGCACTCGCCACCAATCATATTTATCATACCGAAAATCGGGACCACATCGGCGATATTGGCGCCCAACAACATCTTGCGCATAACTCCCATGTGAATGAATGAAGGCGCACGCACATGCAACTTGTAGGGACGCCCGCTACCATCTGATACGGCATAAAATCCGAGCTCGCCGTTACCACCTTCAACTGGCAAATAAACATCACCCTGTGGCGGCTCAATCCCGCGAATCACAAGTTCAAAGTGATTAATCATCCCGTCAATTGAGCTGTACACCCTGTCTTTGGGCTCAAGCACAATGTGCGGATCTTCCACATTGATTGGCCCATCAGGCATATTATCGAGTGCCTGTTCAATGATGCGCATCGACTGCTCCATCTCAAGCAAGCGCACATGGAAACGATCGAAATTGTCGCCCTTGCTTCCCAGCGGCACCTCAAACTCGAACTCTTCGTATGACGAATACGGGAAGGCCTTGCGTACGTCATAGTTAAATCCAGAAGCGCGCCCAATTGGACCGCTTAGACTATATGCAATAGCCTCCTCTCTAGTAATTGGAGCAACATTGCACATGCGATCCAAGAAAATTCGATTACGACTCAAAAGGCGATCCGCATTGGCAAGATGCGCGCGCACACCCTGACAGGCTTTGCGAACCTTATCAGCAAAACCGTCCGGGAGATCGGCCTTCAAACCACCAACGCGACAGTAGGAGATGGTCAGGCGTGCTCCAGTAACCTCTTCGATCAGCTCCCACATATACTCGCGCGCCTGGATCAAATAGAGCATTACCGTAAAGGCGCCTAATTCCATGGCCGAAGCGCCCAAACATGTAAGATGGTCGCTTACGCGCGACATTTCGGAAAGCAGCACTCGAATATACTGGCAGCGCTTGGGAACAGTAATCCCCAGCAGCTTTTCAACGGTCAAGCACCAGCCAACATTGTTTATAATCGGAGAAACATAGTTCAAGCGATCGGTGTACGGCATGACCTGGTTATAGTCGACATGCTCGCACATCTTTTCGAAACCACGATGCAGATAGCCAACCTCCACATCCGCATCGAGGATCTTTTCACCAGAAAGTTCGGCCACCAAACGTACAGTCCCATGCGTAGCGGGGTGCGCTGGGCCCATGTTTAGAATCATAGTCTCTGAATGCAAATCGTCACCCAGAGGACGTGATCGAAAATGGGTTGTTACACCGCCAGCACCATAATCAACATTCAGAAGGTCGCGCCCCATACAAAAGCCCCTTATCGAGAATTGCTTGCTCCGCCCGCCGGCGAACTGCCCGCCCCTGCACGACGATTAATTTGCACTAAAGTCGGTCGCAGCATGTCGCGGGCAGTATTTTGAACTTCTGGCGCACGCAATGGAATGCGCGGCTGCTTGCCCTGCAATGGATAATCCTTGCGCAACGGGTGACCGACAAACTCTTCGTACATTAAAATTCGTCGCAAGTCTGGGTGCCCCTTGAACACGATACCGTACATATCCCAGCACTCGCGCTCCATAAAATCCGCCCCAGGCCAAAGCGCGACCGCCGACTCAATCTCAGGTTTCTCCTCCGGCAAGCAAACCTTCACACGCAGTCGATACAAATGCGCACTGCTCATGAGGTGGTAGACGAGCTCAAATCTTTCTGAGCGCTGATCCATCCAGTCCACTGCAGTAACACTGACAAAAAAATCGAATGCAAGCTGCGTGTCATGCCGCAAGATTTGGAACAAATCTTTTAGTTGAGAGCGCTCAACGGAAATTACAACGTCCCCGAGTTCTATTCTGGCGTCTCGTGCTAAATTGCCAACTTTGGCACCAAGGAGCGTAAGCAAGGCTTGACTTGTACTGGTGTTTGACACTGGAAGGGCCTGAAAACAAAGAAAATAAACTCAGCTGAGTTCTAATACGAGAAGTCGAAGCGACGCAATACAAACACTGTGACAAGAGATAATGCCTGGGTTAGCCTCAAAATCAATTAATCAGCGGGGGCCAGCTCACCCTAGACTACCGTCGTTTTAAATTTGTGAGCACTTAGCTCATGTATATTGCGCAATACACATGACCAGGCGATCAAGGCGTATGCAGTACGTGATCCCACTCAGCTCAATCCGAACACCACTGTATGGTAGCCCGTTAGTGGGAGTAAATATAATCGACATAGAGAAATTGTGTGGACCAAGAACCAGTTAGCTTGAAAGCAATCGAAAAGTCACTTGATGGCCTATATGGCCGCTGGCGAGAACAGAATGGCCTAGTGGGGCGGGTCTGCCCTGCCCTACTGAGCCAAAAAGGCTTAGAAGCATTTTCCGGGAAGCGTCTTGCCTTTGTCGATGACGTACCTGCAGTAGCAGCCCTTTTTGCACCTGAGCTATTGGCTACCAGTTGGGGCAGGCTAAGATTCTTCATTCACGCAAAACAACAGGCTGCCGAATTGGCGCAAGAAATTGCCAATTTCCAGCCCGATATCGTGATTATGGATGGAATGCTGCAAGGAGAAGTGCGTGGTTGGGACGTAACCAGAAGCTTACTAGCTAAGGCCCCACAGGTCATAGTTCTGGGATTCTCCTCTGACTCACAATTTGAAAAAAGATTTATCGCAAGCGGAGCTTCCGGTTTCGTTCATAAACGCTATGATAGGCCTATGGCTTGCCTGCTTGAGCTAGCAAGCATAGTTCGAATTTTCATGGCGACGGCATAAGTAATGCGCATCGTAAGATCTCGCCGATTCTCGCTCCTGCTGCTATTCGCCCTTGCTTCTTGGCGTATTCTTAGCGCCTGGCCTGGTGCTGGTGCAGCTTATTTTTGGGATTCCTTCTGGTATGAACGCCTAGCGCTTTCGTTATCCGGGAGCCACTACTCACTAGATGGCATTTCTTTCCATACCAAGTACCCACCTGGATTGCCCCTAGTCTTGTGGTTAGTGTCGGCCTGGATTGGATCGATTACTGTTAGCGGTGCATGGGTATCCATGCTTAGCGCTTGTGCATCTATTTTTCTTACCTACCAACTGGCATCGTCTCTGGCCGCTCCAATCGCGCTTGTCGCTGCTAGCATGATGGCACTACACCATCTAGCTTTCGTACACAGTCAACTGCTAGGCACAGAGTCTCTTTTTTGCGCTTTGTCCCTGGGCGCACTGGTCCTCGCTAGAGCCAGCAGTGATAAAGCTAGCCCTAGAGCCAAACAGCTGTTTATGGCCTCACTTGTAGCGGGGCTCGCAAGCTTGGTGCGCTACGAGGGACTAATTCTTATTGTGGCCATCGCACTAGGCATGGAGAACAAGAGCAGAGCTACTCGTATTACATTCCTGCTTCCCGCTCTAGCACTAGTTCTGCCCTGGGCCTGGCTAGTATTTGCCCACTCTGGACCAACAGCTGCCGAGAATTACAGCAATGAAATCACGCGCATTTCACTTAGCGCAGCTTTAGACTTTTTAACGCTGCTACCTTTTCTGGGGATCGCCTTTATTGCCCTCACTCTGACTGGGCTAAGAACTGCGTTGAGGGAACTCGGGGCTGCCACGCAAATATTTACCCTAGGATACTTGGTGCTACACCTGCTGTGGTGGTGGAGCGATTTACGTTTCTTAATACCGGTACTGCCCATATTCTGTATCGCCGCGGCGCTTGGGCTGTTTAAGATTTTCTCTGGCATTACAAATTACGGACTTCGACTATTGGCAGCTGGCCTCGCAATCATGCTACTCGGATATGAGCAATTTTCATTACTCGTCCCAAGAGATTTTGAGCCACGCCGCTACAATGTGCTTTACCTCTCACAATACGAACCAGTGCGAGAAGCAGCTGCCTGGCTGGCAGCAAGTCTTGCACCAGGGCTCGTTATCGCTCCCGACACTGCCGTCTATGGGCACTACCTACCATCTTGGAACATGCTGACCCTCGATGAACTTAGTTCGGAGATCGACAAGGCTATCGATCGTTCAAGACCACTATATATATTATGGGACAGCCTACACTTTAAGAGTGAGCCAGTTTTGCGTGCGATGCAGGGCGAGCCTTTAATAGTTGTCTCCGCTGATGGTAGGCGGCTTGAGTTGCATCTAGCTGTACGTTACCAGGCTGAACAACGTAGCCTGCCTGGCGATGAGCGCTCGGTGTATGTGATTGAGGCTGTTGATCGCTCAATTAGCTAGAAGTGGTTTCACCAAACCAATTTAAGATGCAACTTCTAAAGCGCCACCGCCCAACTCTAAGGGGAAGAAAAGCCATCCGCACGACCTAATTATGCGAATAGGCTCTAGTTGCCTACCCCTTGATCTGATTACGACTATACGGTTAGATCTCAATTCACTGATTCAACGGCGATTAATCTAGAGCCTTTAAAAAAGCCCTAAGTAAAATTAACGGGCTAGTACTTTGAACCGCGCTATGCAACTCGATGAAGATCTCCTAAAAATTCTTGTATGTCCTGATAGCAAACTTCCAGTTCAGCTTGCGACTCAAGCTATGCTGCAAGATTTAAATACGCGCATTGCTAAAGGCGAGCTGCGCACCAAAACCGGCGTCACGGTCACTGAAAAACTCGAAGCTGGGCTACTGCGTTCAGACGGGAAGATTTTGTATCCCGTTCGCGAGGGAATTCCAGTAATGCTGGTTGATGAAGGCATATTGATCTAGCACGTCATAAATTTACTTCGTGCAATATTGGGCAGATAGGCCCTTTATGTAACACGTAACTGCAATTCGCCATAAATAGTAGTGTTCCCCCAAAAAATTTAGCCAGGAGGCTATCGTATGGTCGCTGCACCTATTGGGGATTCTCCGCTCTCAGCTTCAAATGGAAATGTAAATCTAATTGGCACAAGAGAACAATTAGACCAGGTAGGACGCCTAATTAGCGCGGGAGAAGTTGGACAGGCCCGTTTAGCGCTCTCTACCTTGGGAGTGGCAAAGCACAATTTTGACCCATATACCCGACTACCGCTGGGAGCACTTCCAGAAGCCGTGCGGAGTGGAATAGACCTTGAACATGCTAGAGCGGAATTAGCCTACACTGCCCTCTGCCAGATAAGATCTCTTAATGTCGACTCAGGAGAGACGGCCAAGCAGCTCGCCGCTGCTGTCGGAGTTGAACTTGAGGCCGCAGCACTTGGGGCAGATGCGATTACACATGATCAAAGGCCGCTTGCTGATGCGGTTGAAGCGAGAATGCTGCAACATCGCAGGCATGCACTCGAGCTAGCTTGTGAGCATCTAGGCCCAATTTTGGAAACGATGAAAACAGTAATCGTAGCAGACAAATTAAGTGCTGTATTGATCGGAGGTAAAAGACCTACTGCCATGTGCGACATCGACCGGACACTAGTTGTGGCTTTAGATGATTCGTCTCTCACAGGGGCGGCACGGACTGCAGCAGTCAGTGCGATACGATCCCTAGTGGAACAAACAGCATTCAAGACCAAAATTGAGGCGGAGAATCGAATCATCGCCACACGTGTTCCGGGGCAGGATGATCCGGTACAATTACAAAGTTTCATCCTTGGCGGAACCGAGGCGAAGGACCTTTGGACCCGGTTAGGACAAGGGTAAGTAAAATTAGGTATAAACTCCTAGCGCTACTTCGCTTTCCCAAGACTGTGCATTATTGACTATAGTCCTGCGCCACAACGATGCCGCCAGCTGAATCATCTTGCACCAAGTGGCGCACAAGCCCAATCGCAACAGTCATTACGAACGAGAGCACGAAAGCGAAAACTCTAAAAAAAAGACGATCACTTGAGAACATATTCGTCTCCGCTAGGTTGGGTTGCTACTCGATTAACGCTGAATAAGCACCCCTTCGCAGAAAGTCAGATTCATTGACGAGGCGAAAGTCACACTAGAAAAGGCCTCAGCCTAGAATCCAATTTCGCGTCGGAGGACGCTTGTTCAGCGCCACCCTAGAGTAAAATTTACCTTAGGCGAACTTAACTGGTGCGTACTGCAAGCAAAGCGAAGCAGTCCGCTTCATTTCTTACCGCACCCTTCAAGCACTGATTCGGCCATGTTAGGACCCTACTTTAGGCAGGAGTCTTGCTTTGAAGGCGACGACTTGAAATTACGAACTTCTCGTGCTTGAGTTTGATGGAATTACTGAACTGGCATCAATACACATGCGTACAGACTATTATTTCTGCCCGGCCGGTCTGGAAAAGCTACTCTACAGTGAGCTGCAAAGCGAACTGCCTGGGGCGCGCCATGAGGTTTCTCAACCGGGTTTGCTACGCAGCGAATTCGACGATGCAGATCCGCCCCATCCAGCAGTGCTAGCATTCGTGACTCAAGCCCTCCCGCACGCTAACTTGTGCAATTGCAACTCGATCTCTGAATGGGCAGAGCTAATCCTGAGCAAGCTTACCCAAATCGAGCTTAGTAGCACTTGGCACCTGCACTGTTTCGATGCGGCTTTTGCGGCAGTAGTTAAACAGCCACAGCGCCCGCGCCTTATTAGGAAAAAACTAGAGGAATTACTGGCCCGCAAGTTACGCTCGGCAAGACGAACACTGCAAGCGGCTGAAGCGCCTGCTCACGCCGGGGACTTAGTGCAACTGGCGCTACTCTCGCCTAGCAGTGCGATTCTCTCCGTTTTGCCTTCTACCCAGCGTACGTTCTTCAGCGCCTGTCTGAATCCCTTCCAGGCAGGTGCAGTTCCAATCCCCAACGACAAATTTCCGCCTTCACGCGCCTACCGCAAACTTCTCGAAGCTGAACTGCTGATAGGCAGAAATATTGGGCCAGGCGAAACTTGTGTAGATTTGGGGGCAGCCCCTGGCGGCTGGAGCGCAGTTGTCCTTTCGCGACAAGCATTGCTAACAGCCGTTGATCGCTCTCCCTTGCGTGACGATCTGATGCGCAATCCTGGCCTTACCTTCCAAAAGGGCGACGGCTTTAAGTTCATGCCAAAACAAACGGTAGATTGGCTTCTATGCGACATCATCGCCTACCCTCAGCGTACACTTGAACTATTGAGCACTTGGCTGAAAGAGAAGTGCTGCCGAGCATTTGTAGTCACACTCAAATTCAAGGGAACCCCCGACTTGAAAACAATCGCTGAGGCAAAGCGATTACTAGCAGCACATAGTAGGCACTACTTGGTACGTCACCTCCAAAGTAATAAGAATGAAGTGGCGCTAGTGGGCGAGCTTTAGAGACTGGTCGGCCTGCCGAAACTAGGAATTATTTGGTAAGACTCAAAATATTGCTTCAGGCCCCATTGTAGTAATAGTTGGAAGCTAGACTTTGCAATTAACGTCTGGAAACTATTATGCTAATTTAGTTGGCCAAATGCCGCATTCACCTCAAAACACGCATAACTCTCGAGTAGCCACTATTATCGAGAGTTTTCTGCAAATGTCCCGTCGACAAGAACCATTACCAGCTGCACTGACCCCGACTGCTCCACACATTGACGACCTAATGTCTGTGGCCGCTCCACGCGCAGGATCGGCAATTCGTACACCCAGTGATGCTTGCTCTCAGCTGACACAAGCTCAGTCAATTCGCGATCGTTTTGTGACTGCTTACCGCGAGGTGCATGGAGCACTGAACGCACTAAAGGACTCGCCAGAAATTACCGAGGCACGCAAAGAGATTTCACGGGTATTGGAAGTTACAAATGCTTGGGCCCGGGGAGATGAGAAGCGGCTACCCGTTGACCTTAAGCGCGATTTGTTGGCTACGGAAAGGATTTTGGAGGCCCGCACAGAGGTTCCAGCCAGTGAACATGGCAGGATACGGGAGCGCGTTTTTCAACAGTGGCGCAGCAGTGCCCTTGAAACTTCCTACCGCACGATTGATCGCCATACTGCAGACCTTAAAAATCATTTAACCAGCTTCGATTCATTTTTAACCAACACACCAGAGCTGAGAATAGTTCGCGGATACGCCGCACTAAAGGCTTTAGCACAGGAAGCGCTCACTTCTTTGGACGTGCGAAATAACCTTGCT
>JAIBBV010000088.1 GCA_019694465.1 Oligoflexia bacterium | reverse complement strand
CTGGCTAGCATGATCGAAGGGGTAGTAGCGATTGACAGTGCCGATCGAGTCCTGCGCGTGAATCAAGCGGCTGCCAAAGTAATGGGTGTAAGTGTGGCGGGTGCACTTTCGAAGCCGCTTTCCCAAGTTGTACGCCATGTGGAGCTGTTGCGTTTTGTTGAAGATGTGCGCGCCAGCTCCAGTCCCCTCGAAAGGGACATTCGCATCAGTTTAGGCGGAGAAAAAACCTTGCATGCCACTGGCGCAGCATTGCGCGACTTGATGGGTAACCTCATTGGCGTGTTGCTTGTATTTAGTGATGTAACGCGCTTGCGTCGGCTTGAAAATATGCGGCGGGAGTTCGTGGCCAATGTGTCACACGAATTGCGTACGCCAATTACCGCCATTAAAGGGTTTGTGGAAACACTCGAGGATGGAGCCTTGCACAATCCAGCTGACGCAAAGCGATTCATAGATATTATCGGCCGACATGCAGCACGATTATCGGCCATTTTTGATGATCTGCTAACGCTGTCGCGCATAGAAGAGGGCAACAAAGAGGAGGCAGTTCCGCTCGTTGAGGGAATTGTTTCTGCTGTAGCGCGTGGCGCCATCGAAGCCTGCCATGCGCGAGCGGCCGAAAAGGGAGTGCTGCTTGCGATGGAAGGAAGCGATACGGTGCGCGCATTAATAAATGCTAGTCTATTGGAACAAGCCATCGTCAATTTGATCCAGAACGCAATTACCTATAGCGAGCCTCGCATGACTGTTAATGTTACAGTCGAGCAGGATGCGCAGGAAATTCGTATTAAAGTTCAAGATCAGGGTATTGGGATTGAAAGTATTCATTTGCCGCGCTTGTTTGAGCGCTTCTACAGGGTCGACAAATCGCGTGTGCGCTCGGCCGGTGGTACTGGCTTGGGCTTGGCGATTGTTAAACACGTAGCAGAGTCTCATCATGGCCAGGTAAGCGTTGGCAGCGTGCCAGGGAAGGGGAGCACGTTTGTGATACACCTACCAAGGCCAGCTGAGAAGGCAGCTGGGAGTTCGGGAGCGGTGGCGTAAATGGAGAGTTTGTCAATTAGGGAGAGAGGAGAGAAAAATATGGAGCTGGCAGTGGACTTCCGTATTCACAATCAAGCGCAGACCTCGATAGCGGATATGCCGCAACAAGAAAATGTAGATGGTCTTATGAGCGTGGATGCGCGCGCTGTAAACTTCTTTTACGGATCTCAGCAGGCTCTCTTTGATATCACGTTGCGGGTGCCTGCCAAGCGTGTCACAGCATTGATTGGGCCTTCTGGCTGTGGCAAATCCACTTTTCTGCGCACTTTAAATAGGATGAACGAGTCAATTGAGGGCGCGCGTCTTGAGGGCAGAGTGTTGATAGATTCGAAGGATATCTATGCGCCGGGAGTAGACCTGGTTGAATTACGCCGTAAGGTAGGGATGGTGTTCCAGCGACAGAATCCATTCCCTAAGTCAATTTTTGATAATGTTGCCTATGGCCCACGTATCCACGGCAATCGAGACAAACACAGCTTGGCTGAGATTGTAGAGCGCAGCCTGAAGCAGGCTGATTTGTGGAACGAAGTGAAGAACCGCTTGTCGAGTAGCGCGCTTAGTCTGTCTGGTGGGCAGCAACAGCGTCTTTGTATCGCGCGCGCTTTGGCGGTCGATCCGCAGATTTTGCTGATGGATGAGCCAGCTTCAGCCTTAGATCCGCGTTCAACTGCTAAGATTGAAGACCTGATTGCAGAATTGCGACAGCAATACACAATAATTATTGTCACACATAATATGCAGCAGGCTGCGCGCGTATCCGATTATACCGCTTTCTTTTATGAGGGGCGCCTGATTGAGTTTGGCGTAACAAAGAAACTTTTCACTATGCCGGCGCAGAAACAGACAGAGGATTATATTACAGGTCGTTTTGGATAAAAGGGATGCGAATATGGTGCGTCATTTCGAACGAGAAATAGATATTCTTAAGAAAAAGGTTCTTACCTTATGTGGCATGGTTGAGGAGGCAGTGTTTAAGGCTGTTAAGGCAGTTGAGACACGCGATGCGCTACTAGCTGAGCGCGTGCGTGAAGCAGATCGAGAAGTCGACAATATGGAGGTCGAGATCGAAGAGGACTGTCTTAAGATCTTAGCGCTGCATCAACCAGTGGCGATTGATTTACGTTTCCTGGTGGCAGTTCTGAAGTTAAATAACGACCTCGAACGCATTGGCGACTTAGCGGTAAATATTGCGCATCGCGTGCGTCCCTTGGCTGAGCTGCGCGGGTCGACGGAGTTCTTTGACTTTCAGGGTATGGCAGAAAAGGCTAAGCGTATGCTGCGCAATTGCATTGAGGCCCTAGTTAATATGGATGCAGCTCTAGCACGCGAGGTATGTGCTTCGGACGACGAAGTAGATGACATGAATCGCCAAATGTACCAGAAGATTCATGCTGCGATTAAGCAGAATCCGCAGCAGAGCGAGCAGCTGCTGCAATTATTTGCTGTTTCGCGTAACCTAGAGCGTATAGCCGACCATGCCACAAATATAGCTGAAGATGTGATTTACATGATTCAGGGTGAGATCGTGCGCCATGGGCGGGGCATTCAGGCTGAGGCTGATTCGAAAGCACAGATTGGGCTCGCTGCACGTCCGGAAATTGCTAGCTAAGAGTTCACCGCTAATTGGCTTTGCGTCGCATAAGCACCCACTTGCCGACCTGCGTTTCTTTCTCGAACGCAGCGCTAGTTTCTGCTGAGAGACGCGGCACATCTCCAATCTTGAGCAAAATATGATCTGCTTCAGAATTTAGAACCTGATCGGGAGAGTGAGGTGCGACAAGGACTGGGTCGGGATCGGCTGCGGCGCCATAAAAATAGGCGCTAAACGGATGCCCATATAGCACAGCTACACGTTCGGGAGTAAGGTGCGGGTGTTGCTCGATGTATTCAAAAATATATTTAGTTGATTTGTCGCGAGAAGCTTTGAACTGCGCAACTACTAACAGTGAGGCAAAGGCAGATACGAGTATCAAAGCGCTGACAGCTAATACTGAGTCACCATGAAGGCCAGCTTTCTTGGCTTTGCGATAGCCGAGTATTACAAGAATTGCTATGGCCAGGCTAATTGCGAGGTTCCCCATAGGCGCATTGTACCAAGCGCCAACTGGTACTAGCGCTACTGATACCACTACAAACAGAGCTGCTACGAACCAATATAGCTGATTAAGACTTACTGATAGTCCGTTATTTTGTGAAATAAATACGGCCGTTAGGATCGCCAAACCGGGAAAAGCAGGCAGCAGATAAGCAGGTAGAATCTGTCGTGCCAGAGTGAAAAATAGAGGTGGAATAAGTGCCCACGAAAATACAAAAGCGTTCCATGGCGCACGCGGGTTTACGCATTCGCGTATTCTGCCCCTTAGTTTCCACCAAGCAAGCGCCAAGGCCAAGGTCCAAGGCATAAAGCCGATGGCAAGTAATACCCAACTTGCGCCATATGGCTTGCGGTGACCAGAGCCATATTTATCTCCATAATTAGCCTGCACATAGCGCAAGAAATTTTCATTAACGAAGAAATACTTAACCAAGCCAGGAGACTCGCGCTCGGCCAGGATGAACCAGGGCACTGTAAGAATTAGAAACAATAAAGCCCCTGATATCCACGGAATGCGCTTAAGGCAATGCCGCTCGGTTGGTGCCAAAATAAGCCAAAGCAGCAAGATCGCTACACATAGCACTATAGCGATCGGCCCTTTGGTCATGAAGCCAGCGGCTAGAGAAACAAAGAAACCATAGCCCCAACTCGTCTTTTGAGAGTCTACAGCCATGGCGAAGCAGACCAGCGCTCCTGTTATCGCTGCCAGGAGGGTGCAATCAAGGTGTACTCCACCACTTAGAAAAAATATCAGCCCAGAGCTTAAGAATACGATGACGGACTTGGAAGCAATTTCTCGCGCATAAAATCGATTTGCAAAGATCCACACAAACAGCGCCGTCAACAAGGCTCCTAAAAGAGATGGCAGGCGAGCAGCGAACTCGTTCATTCCAAACAGTTTCAGCGAAAGTGCGTTGATCCAGAAGTGCAGGGGCGGCTTGCCCCAATAGGGTATTATGCCTTCTGGCATTGGAACTTGAGGAACAATCCAGTCACCACTGGTCAGCATTATTTGTGCAATTGAGCCGTAGCGGCCTTCAGTTGAATCGATAAGTGCTGGCAACCCTAAGGTTGTAAGGCGCAGACAAACGATGACACCTATAACAATAAGAGCATTTCTATTTGTGAAAGCCACACACTAGCCTAAATTTATGGTTTTGACGGCTCTTCAAAAAAGAGCACCGCTCACATACAAGTGCCCATTAACTTGGGCGCAAGCCGCCACTATAGTAGTGCATATGGATCTATTTGGGGAGATCCCCAAACTACTGAGTTTCTCAGATTTTCGGCCCCAAATACGCTGTAAAGTTAGGAGAGTTTAGCCCAAGAAATTCAGTTTGGTAATCAATATAGAGCCGGTTGGCTTTTCATTTTGCAACTTACTTTAATATGCGTAAAAATCTCTGAGTTCTGAATTTTTCAGTGATGTTAGTGCCACAAATGAGTTTGCCTGATCTCTCACCTTTAAGTATTTGTTTGTTACGCAGTAACATGGCTCGACCACGATTGCGCTGTGTGGAGGATGCTTTATATTCCCCACTCACAGCATTCGCCGCTTACATTGGATCCCTAGCATGACGCGCTCCCACGCTTTCATTATTTTGCTATGCTTCTTATTCGTTTCCTTGTTGGGAGTTTTGGCAGACAAACCATTCTCTACACGTGGTGAGCCACGCGAGGCGCTTGTAGCCCAGGCGATGCTTAATTCGGGGAATTACATACTGGCAGAAGGGTACGCTGGGGCAGTTCCCTCCAAGCCCCCCTTTCTGCAGTGGATGGTGGTAGCGGCGGCTAAAGTGTCCGGACGTTTAGATGAGGTTTCTGCCCGCCTACCTTCAGCATTTGGAGCTTTTGTTTTTGCTCTTGTCTTTTTCGGGTTCCTTCTTCGTCGCACGGACCCGGCTGTAGCATTAATGAGCTGCCTAATACTGCTTACATCATTCGAATGGTTTAGAGCCTCGTTGGCTTGTCGCGTAGATATGTTGT